>NZ_JBHYXZ010000110.1:12971-29334 GCF_042752395.1 Actinosynnema sp. NPDC059335
GGGGGGGCTGTGCTGTGCGGGCCCCGCCCCCGCCGCGGCCCCCCCCCCGGGGGGGGGGGGGGGGCGGGCGCGGGGGGGGGGGGGGCCCCCCCCCCCCCCCCCCGGCCGAGGTCGCCCAGCAGCACGTCCTCGGGCCGGTCGACCCACCGGCGCAGCACCGCGTCCTGCCGGTGCCACACCTGCTCGGCCGTCACCACGACGCTCGGCTCGTCCACGGCCTGGAGCAGGAACTCGACCCGCCACCCGTCCTGGTCCGGGCCGCCCTGGTCGGGCGAGCCGAGCCGGAAGCAGGTCCGGACGGGACTCTGCCGCAGCCCGCCGTGCCAGGCCGCGACCCGGGCCCGCAACGCGGTGACGTCACCGTCGATCCGGGAGTCGCCGACCAGGGCCGCCAGCCACCGCCCGACCTCCCCGTCCGCGGTCGCGCCCCCACCGCCCACCAAGGCCCGCACCCGGCGGTCGACCGCACGGTCGAGCACGTCCGGCACCACGTCCCCGGCCCCGGCCGCCAGGAACGACGGCGGCACACCCGCCCGCAACGCCGCCCCGCGCGACGAGTCCACCCCGACCAGCACCGCCCGCCACCGCGCGTGCCCGTCGGCGTCGATCCCCGGCAGCACCCGCCCCCGCCGGACCAGTTCGCCGGCGAACTCCAGCAGCTCGGTCAGGAACTTCCCGGAAGCCCCGACCCGGCAGTCGGGGAGCCCCTCGGGAACACCGTCCAGCCACACGACGGGCACCACCCACTCCCGCCACCGGACGGCCCCGCGCCGACCACCGGCCGTGACCTCCCGGACGAGCTCGGGCGACGCCACCGGCCCGCTCGCGTACGACGGCAGCCGCACCGGGACAGCGCCTGCTCCACCGCCCCCGAGCACGGCGGCGAGGTCGTCCCCGTCCACCGCGAACGGGTGGGGCACCGCGGCACGGGGCAGCCGCGCCGAGACCCGGGCCGGCAGCCGGGAATCCTCGGCCCAGACCCCGACCCGGCCCCCGCTCAGGCCCAAGGCGTGCAACACCCACACCCCCGCACTATGCGCCCCGCGTCCCACCACCTCCCCACCCACCCCGTCCCCCGGACCGCCCGCCCCCGGTCGGATCGCCTCTCTGCGGCCGGCCGGCCGCAGCGCGTCACCACTTGTCGGAGGTGACGATCGCCTTCAGCTGGTCGAGGCTCAGCGGCGGCTGCGGCGAGTGGATCGCGCCGCCCGGCGAGTTGACCACAGCGCCCAAGGGATCCTCCTGGTTGCTGACGTTCAGGACCACCAACGTCCCGTCGGGCCGCCTGAGGGCCGCCATGTACGACACCGCGCCGGCATCCGGCCGCGCGGTCCCGGTCGCCAGCACGGAGCCGTCGGGCAGCGTGCTGACGTCGCAGTCGTCCGTGCGGGAGAAGGCGCACCACTCGTCGGGCCCGGAATCGGTGCGGCGGATCATCAGGGCGAAGCCCCCGGTGGACCCTGCGGCCATCAGGGTCCCGCCGACCAGCGCGCTGTTGTTCGGGTCGCCCGGCTCCGGCGTCACCACCGACATCTCCGGCTGCTGGTGCTGCGACGGGGCGGTCCTCGGCACGATCGTCTTCATGGTCACCTCGAACGTCGCGGTGCCGCCGAGCACCGCCCTGAACCGGGCGATCAGGTCGTCCGGCGAGGTCGGGACCGGGCTGCGCGCCGCGGACGTGGTCGGTGCGGGCGACGAGGAGGTGGTCTGCGGGTCGGCGACGTGCGTGCCGGAGTCGCCCGGCGCCAGCCACACCGAACCCGCGACCAGGACCGCCACCGCGGCGACGGTGGCCGCGACGGGCGCCGGCCGCACGGTTCGGCGCGGCCGCGCGACGGGGGCCGTGGTCGAGGCGGCGGCGTCCGCGCGCCGCTCCAGCTCGGCGAAGGCATCGTGGAGGGTGCGGAGGTCGCTCATGAGGTCTCCTGGAAGTGGGGGACGCCGGCGGTGAGGTCGATGCGCAGGGCCTTGAGCGCGCGGTGGATCTGGCTGCGGACGGTCGGTTCCCGACACCCCAGCTGTGTGGCGATCTCGCTGTCGGACAGGCCCGCGTAGTAGCGCAGCACCACGGCCGCCCGCTGCTTCCTGGGCAGGCCGGCGAGGCGGCGGATCATCGCGTCCCGCTCGGCCCGCTCGTCCGCGCCGTCGGAGACCACCGTCGGCTCGACCTCGGCGCGCGGGGACGTGCGGGTCAACCTCCTGCGCCAGGACAGGTACTCGTTGACGACCATCCGCCGCACGTAGGCGTTCGGCTCGGCCATGGTCGAGATCCGGTCCCAGCGCTCGAAGGCCCGGCCCAACACGTCGCTCACCAGGTCCTCGGCCAGCCACGTCCGGCAGGTGAGGACCGTGGCGAACCGCATCAGCGCGGGACGCTGCCTTGCCACGTACTCGGCAAACTCCATCGGCCACTCCCGATCGTCGACTGTGCCTCGTTCCCACCCCTAATGCCGAAGTGCCCCCTTTCGTTGCATCCGGATTCCGACCGGCCCGGCACCCCGCGCCCGATCGCCACGGAGCATGGAAGACGGTCCACAACCGACCGATCCCATCGGCGCACGGATCCTGCGCCGGGCACAGCAAGTCAGCCGATCAGGCCACCGGCCATGATCGACGTAGCCGCCCGCCCATCCGACTTGGGGACGGGCCTTGGCGGGCCGCTCCCGCCGGGAGCCCACCAGGTCGCCCGACGAGGACTTCCCGGCCGGGCTCCCCACCCCGGGTCCCTCGCGCCGCCCAGCCCGGTCGCTCCGGCGGAGCCCTCGCCCCACACCCGGCCGCTCCGATCAGGCGTCTCCGACCGGCTGCCCGGCCGCGCCGAGCCGTAGCGAGCCGCGTCGGAAGGCCCGACCTCCGCGCCGCCTGCACACCAGCCCGGATCCCGGCCATGGTCCGGTCCGGCGCGGTGGTCGTGGCAGGCGGCGCGAGGTCGGGCGGGTCGTGTCGGTGGGGTGTCAGGCGTGCTGGCGGGACCTCTTGCGGGACAGGGTGGCCACTCCCGCGCCGGCCAGGCCGACCTGGAGGGCCAGTTCGATCCAGTCGATGCCCGAGGTGTTCGCGACGCCGAGGAGCGACGCGACGAGCGTGCCCACGAAAGCCGCCGCGACGCCCACCAGGAGCGTCACCACCATCGAGATCTGCTGCCTGCCCGGCACGACCAGCCGGCCGAGGCCGCCGATGACCAGACCGATGACCAGCGCCGAGATGAGCCCGGTGATCTCCACAAGAGGTCCTTTCCTCGCCCTGAGCGTCCACCTCGAGCATCACCGCCCCTCCTCCCCGCCCGAATCGGGTTTGCCCCTGACCCGCCCCTGATCCCGACCCTGAACCCGGAACACCTCCGCCGCCTCCGCCGACAGCGCCCGGCCCGGCACGTCCGGATCGCAGCCCACCCTGGCCAGCCGAGACCGGATCGAGGTGGGCGAGCGCTCCAGTCGGGCGGCGAGCGAGCGGATCAGCTCGACGGTCGGCGTGTCCCCGGTCGCGGCCAGCCAGTCGGCCCGCAGGGCGTCGTCCAGGTCCGCCGTCCACGGCTGGTTGGCGTTGGCCGGACGGTCCCGCGCCGAGCCGGACGCGGGACCGCTGAGCCTGCCCAACGCCTCCAGCACCTGGGCCAGCAACTTGCCGATCTTCGCGCCGGCCGCCGCGGGCAGGCGGAGGTTGCCCTCGGCCACCAGCGCGCCCGAGCTGTCGACGCCGGCGAGGTCCACCGACAGCTCCGGGTCGGCCGTGGCCACCACCTGGTAGGTCGTGGAGCCGACGCGGACCGAGTTCTCATACGTGGTTGTCGTCATGGTGATGACGCTAGCGGAGGGGTCCGACAATTCCGGGCCGGCTGATGGACGAGCTGCCGGATGAACCCGACCGGGCGAGCGACAGCACCAACGCCGCGCGAGCCGGCGGCGGTCGGCTCAGCGGCAGAGCGGGCAGCCCGGGGCGGCCGGCTCGGACCCCGTCAGGTACGGCTTGAGGTGCTCGGCGATGGCCCTCGCCAGCGACGGCGGCACGGCGTTGCCGATCTGCCGCGCCACCTCGATCTTCGTGCCGCACCACTCGAAGGTGTCCGGGAACGACTGCAGGCGCGCCGCCTCCAGGTGCGTGATCGGCCGGTCCACCCGGTGCCCGCCCTCGCCCGGCTCCCACTGCGGGTGCAGGTAGCGGCCCTTCTCCGGCTTGTAGAACTCGGTGCGGATGGTCAGCGACGGCTCGTCCCACCGCATCCGGCCCATCACGTCGGTCGTGCCGGTCTTCTTCTCCCGCCAGCACCGCGGCAGCAGCTCGGGCGGCAGGTCGAACCGGCCGCCGCCCGGCGGGATGTGGCGGTAGCGCTCCAACGACATCGGGGTCGGGTTGCGGCCGATGTGCAGTTCCGGGCTCTTGAACGGCCCCGGCAGCTCCCGGCCGAAGAACTCCACCACGGAGTTCGGCAGCGCGGTCGTCACCGGCCGCTCCGGCAGCCCGCGCAGCACGTCGCCGACGGTGTGCCAGCGCTCACGCGGGTGCGTCGGGGCGGGCAGCGGGATCCGGCCGATCCGCGAGCCGATCACGATCGCCCGCCGACGCCGTTGCGGCACGCCGAAGTCCGCCGCGTGCAGGATGCCCGCGCTCAGCTCGTAGCCCTCGGTCTCGGCCCGGAGCAGCGCGAACTCGGTCGACGCCAGGAACCGGTCGACGTTCTCGATCACGAACACCGAGGGCCGGGCCCGCCGCACGAACCGCAGGTACTCGCGCCACAGGGAGTTGCGCGGGTCGTTGACGTCCTTCGAGCCGAGGTTCGAGAACCCCTGGCACGGCGGCCCGCCCACGATCACGTCCACCTCGGGGATCGCGCTGTCCGGCACGGCCGCGATGTCCGACCAGCGGATGTGGTCCTCGCCGAAGTTCGCCGCGTACGTGGCCGCCGCGTGCAGGTCCCACTCGACCGCCATGACCGGCCGGTAGCCGCCCGCCGCGGCGAACCCGGAGGTCATGCCGCCGCACCCGGCGAACAGGTCGATCATCGACAGCACGGGCTCAGGCTAGCCGACCACGCCGCCGCAGCACGGTGGTCCGGACCCGACTCGCCGCGTCGGCCGGGTCCTCGTGCTCCCACACCCGCACCGCGAGCCACCCCGCCTCCGCGAGCGCCTGGTCGGTGTTGGCGTCCCGCGCCTGGTTGCCCTCGATCTTGGAGCGCCAGAACTCGCCGTTGCGCTTCGGCCACGTGCCGTGCTCCGGGCAGCCGTGCCAGAAGCACCCGTCCACGAACACCGCCACCTTCGCGGGCCCGAACACCACGTCCGCCTCGCGCCGGACCCCGCGCACCGGCCGCTGGTGCACCCGGTAGCGCAGCCCCATCCGGTGCAGCTCGCGCCGCAACGCCACCTCGATGCCCGTGTCACGGGACCGCTGCTTGCTCATCCGGGCCCGGACGTCGTCCGTCGTTTCCAGGTTCGGCACCCGGCCATGATGGCCCACGCCCTCACCGCGCCGACGCCGGCACCACACGCCGACGCCCGCACCACGGCCACCGCCGGCACCGCGCCCACCGCCAGCACCAGGGCCACCGCCCGCACCGCGCCCACTGCCCGCACCGCGCCAACGCCGGCACCGCGCCCACTGCCCGCACCGCGACCACTGCCCGCACCACACCGACGCCGGCACCACACCGACGCCGGCACCACACCGACGCCGGCACCACGCCCGTGCCGCGCCGACGCCCGCCATGGCGGGAGCCGGGCTCTTGTCACGCGGGTGCGGCGCGTCCCCCAGCCGCTCCGCCGCACGGTCGGGCCGCGCACACACCCGCACGACGCTCACGCCATGCCCACCCGTGGCGGGAGCGGGGTTTCCGTCACGCGGGGTGCAGCACGTCCCGCAGCCGCCCCGCCGCACGGTCGAGTTGGGCCCGCGACGGCAGCACCGCGCCGCCGACCCGGGTGAACTCCGTGAGCCCGAGGTCCGCGAAGAAGAACGGCGGCATCGCGTGCACCAGCAGGTCCGCCGACCGCTGCCCGCCGCCGCGCGGGTTGAGGATCAGCCGGTCCACCCACGCGTCGACCCGGAAGACGGTGTCCGCCAACGGGTGCACCCGCACGTCCAGCCCGTGCCCGCGCAGCACCGCGACCACGTACAGGTCACGCAGGAACCCCAGGAACTCCGACACGACCCGGTTGCGCAGGGCGGCCCGCCCCTCCGGACCCGCCTCGGCCACCACCTCGCGCGCCGGCGTCCACAGCATCGCCCGCGTCCGCTCGTCGGCCTCGCAGAACTCCCGGAACTCCGGCCAGCCGGGTAATCGGCCCAACGCCTCGACCACGTGGTGCGCCACGTGCGCGAAGGCGAACTCCGGCCGCCACTCCCGGATCAGCGGCACGTCGGCCGGCCCCGCCCGCGGCGCGCTCCGGCACGCGGCGTCGACCTCGTCGGCGGTGATCCGGTGCACCGCCACGGCCTCGTGCGCCATCACGTGCGCCACGACGTGCTTGCGCCTGCCGTACCAGTGGTTGAAGTGGAACCGGGTCTCCTGGGTGACGTTGAACAGCCGGCGCACTTCCATCGCGGTGGTCATGACGCGCAGAGTACGGACGACCACCGACAGTTCCGGCGAAACCGCAGGTCAGGTGATCTTCAGCTGCGCCCGGTCGGCCGCCGAGCGGCCCGCGTCCCACCCCGCCGCGCTGCGCACCACCGTGCTCTTGGCCACGGTCCGGGTGAACATCGCGCCGAAGTACTCCTCCACCGCCTTCTTGCGCTCGGCCAGCACGGGCAGCAACCGGTCGTCCTCCGGCACCTCGTTCGCCGACCGCAGCCGTTCCCCGATCCGGTGCGCGTACGACAGCAGGAACGACTTGCGGAACGCCGCCGACCGCTCCTCGTCGCCCTTGCGCGCCCCGTCGCCCGCCGCGACCATCGCCCGCGTCGCCTGGACCAGCAACGACGCCGACAGCAGCTCCACGATCTCCAGGTCCAGCTCCTCGCCGACCAGCGCCACGAACCCGAGGTCGTACACCACGGCGCGGCAGCGGTTCGCCTCCGCGACGACGTGCACGATCTGCGCCTTGCCGTCGAAGTACCGCTTGTCCAGCCACAACCGCCGCGACGTCGTGGACGGCGCCTCCACGGGCATGCGCTCCAACGCGTGCCGCGTGACCAGCTCCTGCGCCTTGGCCGACAACGCCTCCGCCTCGTCCGGGAACGCCGTCGACTCGGCCTTGGCCAGCAGCCCGCGCACCCGGTTGAGGATCTTCGGGTCGACGTGGTGGTGGTCGAACGCGGCCAGGGGAGTGCCCGGCACCGGCACGATCACCGGCAGGGCGGGCAGCGTGAGCAGCACCCCGAGCACCGCCACCGCGGCGGCCACGGCGTCGTCGCGCAGCTCGATGTGCCGGGCGGCCCACTGGTCGAGGTGCGGTTGGCCGGTGTCCCACCAGACCGTCGCGCCGATCTCCGCCAACTGCTCGCGCCGGCGCGGGTGCAGCGCCGGGTACCGGGACGCCTCCGACGCCAACGAGTCGACGAGGAACGACAGCGCGCGCTCGTCCTCGTTGCGCCTCACGACCTCGTACACGTCGTACGGCAACCAGCCGTGCTCCCACAGGTGCTCGAACGCGCGCCTCAGCACGGCGCGCACGGCGTCGTCCACTTCGGCCGGTGAGAGGGAGGAGGTGCGCGGCAGCCGGGCGCGGCGGTTCGCCGCGGCCCGCCACAACGCCTCGCGCAGGGAGTCCACGACCGCCGATTGTCCCCTTTCGGGTGCGGTGTCGGTGCGGCCGGTGCGCGTTGCGGCCCGACCCGGCGGTCGACGTGCCAGCCTCGCGCGGTGATCCGGAAGACCCAGGGCCCGAAGCGGCGGCCGATCGTGGTGGTGCACCGTCCACAGGGGATGCCGCTGACCGCGGCGCAACGCCGGGTCCTGCACCGCTGCCACGGCCTGCCGCGCCTGCTCGACCCGCTGGAGGCGGAGCTGACGGTGAGCTGCGCGGTCGCCGACGTGCGGCCGGACGAGGAGTTCTGGGCGGGCCTGATCGAGCACGCGGTGTCACTGCCCAGCCGCCGCAACCACACCCTGCTGCGCGTGCTGGCCGCCGTGCTCACCGGCCGCCCGCGCGAATGGGCGGGCAGCGCCGTCACCCCGGCGGGACCACCCCTGACCGCCGGCCGCGCCTGGATCTGCGACCGCTCGCTGGATGCCGGCTACCTGGCCCTGATCTGCGCGTACGCGTTCGCCGACGACGAGCACGGCATGGTGTTCCTCATCGACGAGCTGGCGGGCGGCCTGGTGCGCCGCGCCTTCGTGACGCGGGACGTCACCGCGGCCCACCACCGCCTGTCCGAACAAGGCCCGCTGGCGCCGATCGGAGCCGAGGCCGCGCACTGGCTGCTGGCCAAGTCCTACGACCGCCTGGACCGCGACCCCGACGCCACCGTCGACCCGGACGTCCGGCGGACGCGCCTGCTGGCGAACCGGCGGATCGCGCTCGCGTTCGGGTGAATCCGTTCGATTACCTTTATTTGCGGATTGGAGTGGTCGCGGTCGCCTGCCCCGCTGGTCCGAATGGCGAAAAAATTCCCTCAACAGGGCAATATCTGGACCGCCTCCGCATACCGTACGGTCGTGTTGTTGGTCGATTTGACACGCCACGGGGGTAGCGGATGTCACGATCAGGCGAGGGTCGGGAAGGCGCGGTGGGTGCGGACAACGTGGTGTCCGGAGTGGTCTCCGGCGGTGCCGTGCAGGCCGCGGTGGTGCACGGGGGGATAACGTTCCACAATGCACCGTCCACTCCGCCGCCCGTGCCGAGGCAATTGTTGGGGGCCCCGGCGCATTTCACCGACCGGGCCGCCGAATTGACGGAACTGGACGAGGCGCTGGTCGAGAACCGGCGCGCCGGAACCCGCATGTTCGCGGTCCTGAGCGGCCCGGGAGGTGTCGGCAAAACCGCGCTGGCACTGCATTGGGCGCACACCGCGCGCGACCGGTTCACCGATGGCCAGCTCTACGTCGACCTCGCCGGGTTCAGCGGATCCAGCCCGGTGCCGCCGGAGGACGCGCTCGGCCTGTTCCTGCGCAGCCTCGGCGTGCCGTCCCGCGAGGTGCCGGTCGAACTCGCCGAGCAGGCGGCCCTGTACCGGTCGCTGACCGCGGACAAGGAGCTGCTGGTCCTGCTCGACAACGCCCACTCGGCCGCCCAGGTGCGTCCCCTTGCACCGAACTCGCCGTCCAGCGCGGTGCTGGTGACCAGCCGCAACCGGTTGCCGGGCCTGGTGGCGGAGGGCGCTCGGCTCGTCGACGTGGGTCCGCTCGGCAAGCTCTCGGCGGTGCGGTTGCTGGAGAAGGTCGCGGGCAAGCGCCGGGTCGAAGACGACCCCGAACGGGCCGAAGCCCTGGTCGGCATGTGCGGTGGCCTGCCGATCGCGGTCCGTGTGGCGGCTGCGAGGCTCGCGAGCCGCCCCCAGTGGTCGGTGCGGAAGGTCGTCACGGAGTTGAGCGATGAGCGCAGTCGGCTGTCGATGCTGTCCGCGCCCGAGTTGTCCGTGCAGACGACGTTCGACCTCTCGTACCGGGCGCTGCGGCCCACCGCGGCGGCCCTGTACCGCGGCCTGGCGCTGCACCCCGGCAGGGAGTTCGGCGCCTCCGTGGCGACGACGGTGGTGGATCGGGGCACGTCGCACGCGTTGCTGGAGGAACTCGTGGACGGCAACCTGGTCGAACCCGTGGGCGAGAGCAGATACCGCTTCCACGACCTGCTCCGGCTGCACGCGCGGAGCAAGGCCAACGCCGAGGACGAAGCCGAAGAGCGGGCACGCACCGTGCGGCGGATGGTCGAGTGGTACCTCCGCGGCGCGATGGCGGCCGATCTGGTCGTCACACCGCATCGGCGCAGGCTGCCCTACGAGTTCCTGACCGCGTCGGAGGACCTGCCGGAGTTGCCCGACCGCGAGTCGGCGTTGGCGTGGCTGGAGGAGGAGCGGGCGAACCTGATCACGTGCGGTCGGGTCGCCGCGGAACGGGAGTGGTGGGAGCTGGCCTGGCACCTGTCCGACGTGCTGTGGCCGCTGCTGCTCCACCACAAGCACTACCGCGACCGACTGGAGATCGACCAACGCGGTGTCGAGGCGGCCCGCCGGTGGGGCAACCGGTTCGCCGAGGCCGACATGCTCAAACGACTCGGCATGGTGTGCACCACGGTCGGCCGGTTCGACGAAGCCCGGGACCACCTGCAAGCCTCGACCGCCGTCGCGGAGGCGATCGATGACCCGCGGGGCGCGGCCGACGCGACCGAGGCGTTGGCGTTGCTGCACGTGGCACGCGGCCGGCTCGCCGACGCGGTCGCGCTGTTCGAGCATCTGGCCCGGACGAACCGGGAATTGGGGAACCGGCGGAGCCTCGGCCTCACGCTGATCAACCTCGGGCGGGCGCTGACCGGTCTCGGCCGGGCCGGCGAGGCGTCGGGGGTGTTGCTGGAGGCGGCGGCGCAGTTCCGCGACCTGGACCCGCCCGACCCGTACAACGCGGCACGGGTCGTGCTGGCCCAGGGCGCGGCACACCTGCGCGCCGGCGACCTGCCGCTCGCCCGCAGCACGGCAAGCAGCGCGTTGAACGTGTTGAGCGCGCTCGGCTCGAAGCAGGGCATGGCCGAGTCGCATCACCTGCTCGCCGAAGCCGCAGAGCGGCAAGGGGCCGTTGAGGAGGCCGCAGAGCACTGGCACCAGGCTCTGCGGCTCTACACCGAGATCGGATCCTCACAAGCCGACCACATCGCCCAGCGGCTCGCCGGGCCGGACCGCCGCCCCCAGCCACCCGCACGCGACAGCTGACCGGAGCGCCCGGTGGTTCGCGCACCACACGGGCAGGCCGCGCGTGCTCAACGCGCGCGGGTCCAGCCTCGCCACGTGCCACGCGTAGAGCGACTGCACGGCCGAGAGCACGACCGCCTCGACGTCGAGGCAGCGCGCCGTGGTGGCGGAGAACGTCAACTCGACCACCTGGCCGAGTTCCGTCCGCACCACGATCCGGTCCACCGACACGGCCGCGGCCAGCGCGGCGAACGGGTTGTCGCGCAGCATCCTTGCGGTCGGGTCCTCGTCCGGCGCGGTCGTCTCACGCACGACGACATCGGCCAGCCCGTCCGACCCGGTCGTCCACCGCACCACCGGTTCGTTCATCGCGACTCCGCGGGTGGCGTCGGGACCGGCGGCACGGCGCGGTGCCGTCCCGGTTCGGGGATGTCGAGCAGCTCGTACATGACGCGCCGCAGCTCCGCCGACGACCGGCCGGGCTGGGACGTCAGCCGCTCGCGCACGGCGTCGCCGAGTTCGATCGACTGTGCCGCAGCGCGCTCGAACAACTCGAGCACGGGCGTGCCGGGCTGGAGCCGCGGTGCCGTGCGGCGCAGTAGCTCCTGCGCCGACCCGCTGGACGTCGCGACCCGCACGGGCGCGTCGACCAGCACCACCGGCCGACCGATGGCCGCCGCGTACACGCCGACCGACCCGTGGTCGGCCACGACGTGGTCCGCGGCGATCAACGCGGCGCGCCAGTCGACGTGCGGCCCGACCACGACCAGACCCGCGTCCCGGCACTCGGCCAGCCACGCGTCCACCTGCCGCCTGCCGTGGCCGAACCACGCGCCGGGGTGCACCAGCGCCACCACCCGGAACCCCTGCGGCGTCAACTCCTCCAGCAGCCGCGGCAACAGGTCCTCGAACCGGGCGAACAGCGAATCCAACCCCCAGGTCGAGCTGACCACCACGGCGCGCCGGTCGGGGCCGATGCCCAGCGCGGCCCGGTACGCGTCGCGGTGCGGGAGGCTCGCCACCAGCCGGTCGTAGCACGGGTCACCCGCGACGACGGCCACGTCGAGCGCTTGCGGGCACTGCCGACGCAGCACGTCCCGTTCGTCGTCGTGCGCGAGGACCAGCGCCTTCGCCAGCACCCGGCCGTTGTGCAGGATCCGTTGCGCGTCCAACCCGTAGACCACCGGCTCCCCTCCGGTGGTGAACGACTTCCCGTACCCCGCGCCGTGCGGCATCAGCACCACCGGCGCGTGCAACTCGTGCAGCCCGCCGTAGGACGCGGCGACGGCCAGGTCGAACCTCTCCCGGACCGCCAGTTCCCACGGCCACACCATCCCGCCGGTCGACCGCAGGAACTCGGCGACCCCGTTGCTGAAGACGTCAGGCGCCTGGGTGAAGACGACCTGGAGCCTCGTGTCGGTCTCGATCAGCTCCACGGCTTCCAGCAGGCGCTGCCCGCTGGTGACCGTGTGCACCACGGCGAGGACCGACAGGCACCCGGCGCGGCTGACCCACTGCGACGCGTCGAGCCCGATCGGCACGCGCGGCCACTCTGGACGTGTCATGCACTCCCCCTCGTGCTCCAATCCCTGGGAGAAGAGTGGCGGTCGCGTTTGCCACCGACTTGCAGTTCGCTTGCATCTGCCGATCGTCGTCCGGCTGTGTCCGCGATTCGGACGAAAATCAGTAAACAAGGCTACGGGCGCGCCCCCGGTTCAAGCACACTGTGAGTACGAGCGCGGTGGGCCCAGTGAAAGGGTGGCGCCGGTGGAGTTCAAGATCATCGGTCCGACGCGATTACACATCGACGGGAAAGATCACGATTTGGGGCCGGCGCAGCAGCGCGGTGTGCTCACAATGCTGCTGTACGAGTTTCCCCGGTCTGTCCACATCGACGTGATCGCGCGGGTATTGTGGCCTGACACTCCGGTTGATCAGGTGAAACGTCGTCTGCAGCCGATCGTGAGCCGTCTGCGAGGGATTCTCAGGGATTCGCGTTCGGGAGGATACATCGTCAAGGAGGGTAACGCATATCGGCTCACCCTGGAATCGGCGGACATGATCGATTTCCACCGTTTCCGCAAATTGGCGGAGGCGGGTCGTGTGGTGTCCGGTAGGGGTGACCACTCGGCGGCGAGAACGTTGCTGCGCGAGGCGCTCTCGCTCTGGAGCGGTCGGCCGCTGCACGAGTTGGAGGGAGGCTGGGCCGATCACCACCGGGAGCAGGTGGACAACTTCGACCTGCTACCCGCGATGCACGTTCTGCTGGACAGCCTGTACCGCCTCGGCGAGTACTGGGAGGTGGTCGCCGAGGCGGGGCGGCTCATCGCCACGCGTCCGCCCAACGAGTACTTCGCCGGGCTGTACATGCGCTCGCTGGACGCGCTGGGCAGGTACTCCGCCGCGCTCGAGTTCTACGAGGACTTCCGCGAACGGCTCCTCGACCACGTTGGCGCGGAACCCGGCCCGGAGTTGAGGGCCGTCAACAAGAACCTCCTCCGCAAACAGGCGAGCGCCGCCGCGCCGCCGCACCAAATACCCCCACCCACGCGCAGCTTCACCGGCCGCGAGGACCTGCTGGAGCGATTGGACGCGTTGCTGGAGACCGGTGGTCCCGGCCAGGTCGTCGCCCTGCACGGGATGCCGACCGTGGGCAAGAGCGCTCTCGCCCTGAAGTGGGCCAGTCGTCAACTGCACCGGTTCCCGGACGGCAACCTCCGCCTCGAACTGCGTGGTTTCAGCGCCGGTACGCCGCTGGCGCCGGACGACGCGCTCGCCGGCCTGCTCAGGTCCCTGGGCGCGGAGCGAATACCCGCCACCGGCGACGAGCGCCAGGCCGAACTGCGTCGGATCCTGGGCGACCGCCGGATGCTGATCCTGCTCGACGACGTGCAGACCAGCGCCCAGGTGCGGCCGGTGCTGGCCGCCACACCCAACTGCTTCACCATCATCACCAGCCGCACCCGGCTGATGGGGTTGAAGGTGCGCGACCACGTGGACCTGATCCGCGTGCCGCCGCTGTCCACCGAGGAGTCGATCGTCCTGCTCCGCAACGAGATCGGCCACGCTCGGTCGGATCGAGAGCCTGCAGCGGTACACGAACTCGCGACCGTGGTGGACGGCCTGCCCCTCGGTCTGCACATCATCGGTCAGCACATCGCCAACCGTCCCGCCATTGCGCTCGCCGAGCTCGTGGACGAGTTCAAGGAGGAAGAGGGGCTGGGTGTGCTCGGCTCCGTGCACGACAGCGACGACGAGAGCGTGACGCTGCCGGTGGCGTTCTCGTGGTCGTTCCGGGACCTGCCACCTGATGCGGCCCGTGTGTTCCGACTGCTCGGGTTGAATCCCACGGCGGAGTTCGGCGTCGCCACCGCAGCGGCGCTGCTGGGTGAGGACGAAGCGGTGGTCAGCGCGCACCTCGGCGTGCTGGTGCGCAGCAACCTCGTGGAACACGGCGGACCGCGGCGGTACCGGCTGCACGACATGCTGCACGGGTACGCGGTCGACCTCGTCCGCCACCAGGAATCGGCACACGCCCGCAAGCTCGCGATGACCCGCCTGCTCGACTGGTACCTCGCCTCGGCCGGTGTGGCCGCGAGGCTGCTGGACCCGCAGTCGTCACCGCCGCCCGCACTCGACGGCATGGTGACCAGGACCGCCGACCTGGCCGACGACACCGAGGCATTGGCTTGGCTCACCAGGGAGCGGGCCAACCTGGTCGCCGCGGTGCCCATGGCGGTGCGGCACGGTTTCCACGAGCACGCCTGGCGGTTGGCCGCGAACTTCTACGAGGCGTACGACCGGTCGGAGCAGTTCGAAGACGTTCTGGTCAGCCTTCGTGCCGCACTGAAGGCTGCTGCGGCGCTGGGGAACGGGCAGGCCCTCGCCGGCACCCACAGTGACCTCGGTACCGCCCTCTACCGCTTGAAGCGGTACTCGGAGGCGCAGCACCACTTCGAAGCCGGGATGGCGATCGCGCAACGGGTCGGTGCGGACCAGATCTATGCGGTCTGCCTGCACAACCTGGCCAGCACCAGATTGGCGCAAGGGGAACTCGGCACGGCGGTGGAACTCTACCGCGAAATCTTGGACGCCGCGCGCGCCTCCGGCGATCGCAATGGTGAGGCATATGCGCTGGATCAGCTGGCGAATGCATATGAAAAAGCGGAGCGCGATGACCTCGCCCTGGTGCACCACTACGGGGCGCTGGCCATCCGGCGGGAAATAGGCCATATTCGCGGTGAAGCCACCACTTTGACCGAGCTGGGGGCCCTGCACCATTCGCGCGGGGAGCAGGAAGAGGCGTTGCGGCGGCTCGCCGAGGCGTTGGAACTGTTGCCCCTCAGCGGTGACCGCGTGCGGACCGGCCAAGCGCTCTTGACGATCGCCGAGGTCGAGTACGACATGGGGCGGTTCGCGGACGCCATCGCGCACTGCGAGCAGGCCGTGGCCGTCCACCGGGCGACGGGATTCCCGGAGCACCACGGCCGCGTCGCGCATCTTTGGGGGCACGCCTCGGTGGGCGTGCACGATTACGACTCCGCCGAGCGTCTCTGGAGTCAGTCGGTCGAACTGCTGCGCGGCGTCGTACCCGTCGAAGCCGACCTGGTGCGGGAACACCTGGCAGACCTGAGAAGAATTCGTGAAGCTGTCCCGTCGCCTCGGACTCCCGATCTGACCGGAGTCCCGTCCCGCGAGGTGGCGGAGCGCCGGCGGTAGGCCGGCCGCATTGCCGAGTGGCGTGCCGTTCGGGCTCCGCCCGTGCCGCGTTGACCGCCTGTCCGAGTGCGTCGACCTAACGGGGTACCCGGTGCGGGTTCGCCCCAGTGGTCCCTGCCATAATTCCGCTGACCCCCAATCGAGGTCGGCTGGAATATCAGGAAGGCGACCACTCCGTTATGCTGGATTTGCTTGCCGCCACCGTTTTCACGTTCGTGCCCAGCGCCGCCGCGGTCACGCCTGATCAGGCGAGCGTTGTGGAGACGGTTGCCTCTCCCGCTGCCGCCGACGAGTTCGGCACGGCGACCCTGGGTCACGACACCAATTGGCCGACGCGCATCAACCAGACGATGTGACTGCGAGAGTTCGGTCACGGTCGAGCGGCGAAGCGGGTGCGGGGATTGCCTCGTACCCGCTTCGCCGCTTCTCGTGATCACACTCTTCCCCCGCCCGGAGTGCCGTGGAGTCCAAAACCAAAGAGGCAGACCAGCGAGTGCTGCTGGTCTGCCTCTTCGAGGTGGTGCGCCGCCAGGGACTCGAACCCCGAACCCGCTGATTAAGAGTCAGCTGCTCTGCCAGTTGAGCTAGCGGCGCGTGGACTGTCTTGCTCCGTCCGACGTGGAGAACATTAGCACAGCGTCTTACCGGGCTCCCAATCGCCTGGTCAGGGCCGGTGTGCCGCCCTGGTGCAGGGGGAACTTCGCCTTGGTAACGATCCAGCATCTCGGGCAACATCGTCAACCCTCCAGGCGTCACCTTGTCAGGGCACGTAGAGGGCCTGGGGGTGCAGGCCCTCGCGGCGGTGTGGGGGTGTAACGGAGGATTGGGGTGGACCGCCAACGGGGGGCGCGCAGTGCGCGGGGAA
>NZ_JBHYXZ010000111.1:0-10904 GCF_042752395.1 Actinosynnema sp. NPDC059335
CCACGAATGAGGTGCTTCGCATGCCCGTCCGGGTCCCGGGGGGGCGGCGGGCCGGGGCCGCCCCCCCCACCCCCCTGCCGGGGCCGCCCCCCCGGGCCCCGCCCCGCAGCGACGCGAACGGGTCGTCGGGCACCTGGCCGCCGGACGCAATCCCGACCACGGACTGCGGCTCGGCCTGCGCCTCGCGGCCGATCGCCTCGATCCGCGGGCCGAAGTCGTCCCGGACCGCGGCCTTCCTGAGCGTGGTGCGCGTGGGTGCCACCGCGGCGGTGCCTGTTGCCATTGAGCCGGACCTTCCTCGCAGCGCTGGGGACGGGGCTTCCGGGGCGGACGCCCGGCCCGACCAGCCAAGTGATCGCCGCCAACGTCGGACCAACGTCGGGCTAACGATCAACCCGGGCGGCGCTCGGCTCAGGCCGCTCCCCCGCGGCGGGGCACACCCGGACCCCGGGCGCTGTCACGCGATCCCGTCGTGCTCGGCCACCTCCACGCCCACCACGCCGGGCACCGCGCCGGCCACCACGGTGGCCACGTGCCGTTCCGCGTCGTCCGCGCCCTCGCCCGCCAGCGTGACCACACCGTGGGCGACCGAAATCCGCCACGGCACACGCCCCGTGGCGACGGACAGCTGACGTCGCACGTCCGTCGCGATGACGTCATCCTCCCGGGCGATCATCCGCAACAGGTCGCGCCGCGAGATCACGCCGACCAGCACGTCGTCCCGCACCACCGGGAGGGTCCGCAGGTGCCGCTCCAGCATGAGCTTGCTCAACTCCGCCACGTGCACGCGCGGGTCGACCGCCACGACGTCGGTCACCATGATCTCGGCGACGGTCGGCGACGCGGGCTCGCGCGGCTCGGGAGGTCGGTCGTGCACGGAGGTCCGGGGGTCGGGCAGGATGCGGTTGCGCAGCAGGTCCGCCTCGCCGACCACGCCGACCAGGCGGTCCAGGTCGTCGACCACCGGCAGGGTGGTGAACCCGCCCTCCACCAACAACCGCGCGGCGTCCTTGGCGGCCGTCCCCGGCCGTGCGGTCACCACGGCGCGGGTCATCAGGTCCTGAACCTTCATCGTGATCGTCCCCTGATCCGGTGCTGTCGGTCGACCCGGCGAGGTCCCCACCGGTGCCGTACCCGGCCCGGGCGGGCGGAAACCGCGCCCGGCCGACACCCCCACCGGTCGGGGGTTCACCCCACCGAGGACGGCCGGACCACCGCCGGCGGGCAGGACGAGGGCGGGCAGGACGAGGGCCTGGCCGGTGGAGCCGGGCAGCATGCCGGTGACCCGCCCGGGCCGCGGGAGCCGAGGACCACCTGGCCGACCCGGCCGGACTCGGTGATCAGCGCGGGTCGACCACCACCCACGTCCCGACCTGCACCCCGGCGCGTTGTCCGCCGGTGCGTCACGTCCAGGGCGTGGTGGCCTGCAACACCGCTTCGCTGAGGGCGGCCGTCCGCAGGCGGGTGACCTCCTGGTACTCCGGGTCGGCGACCATGCGGGCGAACGCGGCCCGGTCCGGGTAGCGCACGACGACCACCGCGTCCCAGCTCTGCCCGTTTTCGGCGACCAGCGCGGTGGACCCGGTGCCCGCGTAGAGCACCTCTCCCCCGTGCCGGGGCAGGAACGTCTCGCGCAGCCGGCGCGCGTACTCCCGGTACGACTCGACCCCGCCCTCGGCGAAGCGCAGCAGGTTCAGCATCACCACCGGACCACCCGGGTCCTCGGCGAGCAGTCGTTTGAGGTCGGCGCCCCGCGGATCAACGGCCATGCGCCCATCCTGGCCACGGCCGCCGTGCCGCGCATCGGTCGGTTCACCGGTTCCGGGCCGGCGCCGGGAACCCCACGGCGGAGCGGACGGGGTGGAGACCCACCCGGGAGTCGAACCCGGAATCGACGGCTTTGCAGGCCGCCTCACGACCGTCGTGACGTGGGTCGGGGGCGACGGCCGGCCGGTCGTCGCCGCGGTCGCGCGTCCTGGTGTCGATCCAGGGACGCCGGGGATATGAGCCCCGGGTGGCCGCCGGGCCACGCGCGTGGGGTGACCGACCGGACTCGCACCGGCTTCGACCAGGGTCACGACCTGGCGCCTCGTCTTCTTCGGCTTCGGTCACAGCCGTCCCGCCGGGAGTCGAACCCGGACCTCCCGCCGGTCGGCGGGCGCTCGGCCGATGAGCTTCGGGACGTCGCCACCCGACGCGGGTGGCCGCTCCCCGGCCGGGACTCGACCCCGGTCATCCCGCTCACGCCGCGGGAGGGTCGTCCTGTCGAGCCGGAGAGGCGTGGTCGGGTGCCCGCGAGTCGAACGCGGTGCGTCCTGATCCCAAATCAGGTGGGGTCGCCGTGCCCCTCGCACCCGGAGAGCACCCCTGCCGGGACTCGAACCCGGGACCTCGGCGTTCGTAGCGCCGCGCTCTGTTCCACCTGAGCTACAGGGGCAAGTGCCTGCTCCGCTGTGGAGTTGTCGACGTGCACGCCGGAACCACCGAAAAAATGGTCGGCGATGAACCGCGGAAATGATTCGCGGCACCGGGAAAACAAGAGCCGCCCGGATCGGTTCCCCGATGGGCGGCTCCCTGTCCACGTGACCTGCTTCGAGGTCAGGGCGGGGAGTCCGCGCAGGTGGGGCGCATGCCGCAGCACGGCTTGCGCCGATCCGGGCACGCCGGGACGAGCGCAGCGCGATGGCACGGGCGCTTCTGACCTCGCTCCCACGTGCTCGTCATGGCTCCGGCTCCTCGTCTCGCGGTGTGCACCGATCATGCACCGCCGACGCCAATTCCCGCAATGCCTTTTTATTGCGCCGCCGCGGAACGCCCGTCCTTTTCGCGCGAGGGTCGGCTGCCCGCCCTCTCCCCCGCGCCCCCGGTGAGGTGGTCCAGCGTGTTGGTCCGGCGCAGCAGGCGGTCCAGGGAGGCCGGTCGGTCCTCCAGCCGCAGCCCGACACCCGCGCCGGTCGCCTGCCGGTGCACGGCGAGCAGCGTGGACAGGCCGTAGGAGTCGCAGAACCCGATGCCGGCGCAGCCCAGCCGCAGCTCGCCGAGCCCGCCCCGGGCGAGCAGGTCGTCCACCAGGCGCAGCAGCTCGTCGGCGGTGGCGTGGACCAGGTCGCCGGTCAGGACGACGCGCGTCGTGCGCTCGTCCAGGACGACGACGGTGCAGGTGAGGGAGCGCGGGCTCATGCGGTCGCTCCGGGGTCGGCGGATCGGGACAGCTCGGCGCGCGCGGCGTCGAGGATGCGCGTCGCGCGGGGGAAGTCGCGCAGCTCGGCGGCGAGCAGGACCAGCGCGGGCGACAGGTGCCGGGGCGGCACGCCGCGGGCGTCGAGGACGTCGGCGGTCCAGGTCAGGAACGCCGTGAACAACCCGTCGTCGTCGACGTAGAGCGCTGCGGCGAGGAAGTCGACGATGTGCGCGAGGTCCTCGGCGGTGTGCCGGCGCTGCGCGTCGGTGTAGGCCCGCATGGCCGGCACCCGCTCCTCCAGCGCCGCGTACACGGCCTTCACGAGCTGCGCGCCGGTGCGCGACACCATCGTGAACTCCTGGTCGCCGAGGTGCGGCAGGTCGTCGATGGGCTGGTTGCCGCCGCGCGGCCGGGGCGGCGGGTCGGACGCCAGCCGGTCGGCGGCGGTCCGCGCGTCGGGCGCCCAGACGTCCGCGCCGAGCAGCCGGGCGTAGCGCCCGTCGGGGCCGAACGCCGCGCCGCCCGCCAGCACCGGCACCCCGGTGGACCGGCACGCGCTGATGGTGGCGTGGGCGGTCGGCAGGCGGGTGGCCAGCGAGCCGGACAGCGCCACGGCGTCCGGTCCGGTGCTGTGCAGGTGGGTGATCAGGTGCGGTGCGGGCACCTGCGCGCCGAGGTAGTCGACCCGGAACCCGCGCAGCTTCAGCACCTCGGCGAGCAGCCGGGCGGGCAGGGCGTGCCACTCGCCGTCCAGGCACGCCACGACGACCCGGCCGAGGTGCGGCGGCCGCCGGTCGACCGCGGCGACGAGCGCGGCGACCACCCGCTCGTTGATCGCGGTGGCCGCGTGCTCCTGGGCGACGGTCAGGCGGTTGGCCGCCCACTCCGCGCCGACCCGGCGCTGCACCGCCCCGACCACGTCCAGCAGCACGGTCTCGGCGTCGAGCCCGTCGGCGAGCGCCCGCAGCGCCACCTCGGCGGCCCGGTCCTCGTCGCGGTCCACGACCGCGTCCCACAGCCGCCGCGCGCCGGTGCGCGCGTCCACGCCGGTCGCCCTCATGGGGTGTGCGCCTCCCGCGCCCCGCCGGCCTGCCTGCGGCCGCGTGGCGCGGTGATCGCGAGCACGGCGACGTCGTCGTGACCGCCCGCGCCGACCCACTGCGAGGCGACCATGTGCACGTGCTCGGCGACCGCGTCGGCGGGCATCCCGGCGCACGCCGCGAGCACCCGGTGCAGCCGCTCTTCGCCGAACACCTCACCGCCGAGCGGTCCGCCGACCGCCTCGGTGATCCCGTCGGTGTAGAGCAGGCACGTCTCGCCGGGCGCGAGGACGACCTCGGCGGTCACGGCGTCGATGTCGGGGAGCACCCCGATGAGCGTGCCACGCGTGGGCGCCTCGTGCACCTCCCCGGTCGTCCGCACGACCAGGGGCGGCGGGTGCCCGCCGCTGGTCACGCGCACCCGCACGTCGTCGCCGACGCGGGTCACCGACGCCAGCACGAGGGTGACGAAGCGGGTGTGGTGCGGCTTGCGCAGCGCGTCGTTGAGCAGGCCCAGCACGCGCAGGTGGTCGTCCGCCAGGGGCAGCAGCGCGCGCAGGGTCGTGCGGACCTTGCCGGTCATCACCGCCGCTTCGAGCCCTTTGCCGCAGACGTCGCCGAGCACGGCCAGCGTCTCGCCGCCCGGGACCGGGTGCACGTCGTAGAAGTCGCCGCCGACGCGTTCGGTGTCCAGCGCGGGCCGGTACCGGCCGGCGAACTCCACCCCGTCGACGTGGTGCAGCGTCGGGGGCAGCAGCTCGCCCACCAGCGTGTCGGTGATCGACACCTGCTGGGCGAACATCCGGGCCGCCGAGATGGCCGAGCCCGCGCGGGCCGCGAACAGCCGCGCGAGGACCTCCTCGTCCTCGCCGAACTCCGCCTGCCCGTGCCGCCTGAGCAGCACCAACGCGCCCGCCGGGACGCCCTGGCCGGGCAGCGGGGTCACCAGGATCGACCCGACCTCGCCGAACCCCTCGGGCACGAGCCAGGACGGCGCGGACGACGGCTCGATCCACCGCGACGGCACCGGCGGGAAGCCCCGCAGCGCCTCGGCGAGCCCGGAGACCCCCTCGGGGTCGATCGACACCCGCTCGTACGCCACGTCGCCGCCCCGCACGCACCGGGTGACGGGGTGGTCGCCCCGGCTGCCCGGCGCGACGACCCAGGCGGCGTCGGCCAGGTGGCTCGCGGCCAGCTCGGCCGCGATCCGCATGCACCGCTCGGGGTTGAGCGAGGTCAGCAGGGCCGACGACACCTCGCCGAGCACCGCCGTGCGCTCCCGCTCGACGCGCAGCGCCTCCCGCGCCGACCCGGCGTCGTCGGCGTCCTCGACCAGCCACCACGTCACCGCGCCGTCGTCGTGGACCACCGGGCGCGCCTCGAAGCCGCGGTCGCCGAGCAGCCCGCGCACGGGCCCGGTCCCCCGCTCCTCGTGCGCCCGGCCCAGCCAGCCGGCCCAGTCGGTCAGCGCCGCGCCCAGCTCCGCGTCGGGGAACAGCGGTCCGGCGGCGTCGTTGGCGGCGCGCACCGCGCCCGCCGCGTCGGCGAGCAGCGCCGGGAAGGGCGCGCTCGTCCACGCGTTGTCGGCACCTCGGACGGCCGGACCGGTCTCCACCACGACTCGTCGGCGCCGCTCGGGCGCCTGCACCCCACCCTCGCTCCACCGATTTCGTCGCGCCCGACCTCGGCCGGACGGCGACCCGCACGAACGCGAACCCGTCTCCCAGCCTGCCAGACGGACCGCCGTGACCGCGAATATCGGGTTTCGCGCCCCTCCGCCCGCACCCGGCACTTCCCGGCGGGGGTGGGCGGCGCTCGCCGGAGCACCGCCCACCCGGGCACGAACTAGCAGGTGAGCGCGCTGTACGGCACGGTCGCCTCCGCCGTGGTGGTCCGGCCGTCGACGGTCCCGGTGACCTTCACCACCGCCGTCCCGGCGGGCACGGACCGCAGGCGGGTGTTGAACGCCTGGTAGGCGGACTTGCCGGGGGCCACGTCCGCCACCGTCCGCGACCCGTACGGGGTGACCAGCTCCGCGGTGAGCGGCCGGTCGTCGTTGTTGCGGGCGGTGACCGCCACGTAGGCGGTGGCGCCGATGCACCGCGCGCCCGCCTCGACCGCGACGTCCCACGCCGGCCCGCCGTCGCCGACGGTCAGCGCGAGGGTGGTCCGCGTGGTGCCGGCGCCGCCGACGTAGTCGGGCAGGACGAGGTCGCCGACGACCGTGTGGCGGCCGGGCCGGTCGACGACGGACTCGTCGAAGTGCCAGCGCACGCCCACGGCCTGGTTGTCGCGCGACCCGTCGTTGTAGGACACCTCGACCTTGTCCGGCAGGTGCGGCCGCTGCCCCACCGCGACGGTCTGCTCGAACGTCTCGGCGTCCTGGATCGAGATGCCGCCCGCCCCGGCGTCGGCCCGCACGTACACGCGGGCCTCGGCGATCAGGCCGTAGGTGTCGTTGGTGCCGTGGACGACGAACGGGTCCGCGTTCGGCTGGGCGACCATCTCCGGGGTGATCGGCTGCCACGTGAACGCCACCTTGCCGCGGACGCCGCTCGCGTACACGCCGTCCAGCTCCCCGGGCAGGGTCGGCGCCTCCCCGGTCGTGGGGGGCACCAGGACCGGCGACCGCCCCGAGTCGCCCGGTTCGCCGGTGGGCCGCCCCCCCCGCACCCCCCGGGGCCCCCCCCCCGCCCCGCCCCCGGCGCCGGGCCGCCCCCCCCCCGGGCGCCGCCCCCCCCCCCCCCCGCGACCGCACCGAGTCGACGGTTTCGCCGTTGGCCCGCCACCGCAGCACGCCCGTGGCCGCGCCGCCGTCCTGGACGCCCCAGATGCGCACGCGCAGCCGGCTCGTGGTCAGCGGTTCGAAGTCGAAGTGGTTGTAGGTGTCGACGGCGAGCCCGCCCGCGTAGGTGGACCCGTTGGCGAGGGTGACCGGCGTCCACGTCGTGCCGTCGTTCGACGCCTCGATCGCGTACGTGGTGGCCGTCGGCCGGCGCGTGCCTCCGCCGTCGTCGTACCAGTACAGGTCGGTGGACGACAGCCGCACCGGCTCGGTCCACTGGTACTGGATCCACGCCTCGCGCTCGGGGCTGGTGCCGTTGCGGGTCTGGCCCCAGTTGCCCCAGCCGTTGCCCGCGCCGGGGCTCGACCCGGTCGGCGTGGTGGCCTGGTTGACCTTCCGGTGGTCCTCCCACGAGGCGGTGCCGCTGGTGGTGACGGTCGCCGCCGCGCCGAACTCGGCCACGACGTCCCGCGTGGCGAGGGTGACCGCGACGGTGGCCTCGGACCGCTTCTCGCCGTCCGTGGCGAAGAACCGGAACACGTAGTCGCCCGCCACGGTGCCGGTGACGCGGGTGGCGAGCGCGTCGGGGTCGGCGAAGATCACGGCCGCGCCCGCGGGCCGGGACACGGTCTCCCAGCCGAAGGCCAGCTCCCCGTCGTACGGGATGCCGTCGTCGGCGGCGGTGGCGACCAGGCGGGTGGACAGGTTGCCGTCCGCCGAGCCGTCCCGCGCGGCGGTGACGGCGGGCGCCTGGTTGGTGACGTCCGGCGCGTCCCGGCCCGAGGCGAACACCTGGATCTCGGCGATCGCGGTGAAGTGGTCGGGGCTGTTGGTGAACGCGACGCGCAGCTTGTCCGACGTCACCGCGTCGAAGAGGGCCTCGTTGAACTTCGCCGCGGGCACCGCCGGGTTCTTGAACTGGTTGGGCACCTCGCGCCAGCCGCCCCGGCCGTCGGGCAGCTGGACCCACCACCGGGCGGGTTCGCGGTAGCCGCCCGCCTGGCGGTCGCCGACGAACGTCACCTTCACGTTGTCGAACGACTTGGCCCCGCCGAGGTCCAGTTCGACGTAGCCGTTCTTGTCGGTGGTGCCGTAGTTGCCCCAGTAGGGCTCGTTCGCGGTGACGCCGTCGGTCACGGCGTCGAGCGTCACGGGCTGTTCGAGCTGCCTGGTCGCGCCCGGGGTGTGGTTGGGCGTGCTCGCGCTCCAGCCCGGCGTGTGGAACTGCCGCCACGGCGCGGGCCGCACGCCCTGCTGGGTGTAGGAGGAGGTGAGCGCGGCGCCGGTGGCCAGGTTGGGCGCGTCCTCGGTGAGGTCGATGCCCGCCGTCTTGAGGTAGGAGACCACGCGGTCGTCCTGGATCGCGGTGTCCACCGCGCTCGGGAAGTCCGCGCCGGTCCCGGCCCGGAAGGTGACCGTCAGCCCGTCCTCGACCTGGACCTCGTTGGTGTTGGGGTCGTAGGTGAGCTTGCCGATCCGGTCGGTGGCGACCTTGCGCTGCCCGTCGAGGAACAGGCTGTAGCCCGCGCCGAGCCCGTACTCGGTGCCGTCCGGGTCCCAGACGACGGTGACGTCGTGCCCGTGGTAGCGCAGGTTGTCGACCATGAAGTGCTCGTAGCCGAACTCGATCGGCCACAGCTCGACCTTGTCGTCGGAGCGCGGCTGCAATCCCGCCATGTCCTCGACGAAGACGTAGTTCATGTTGCCGAGCATCACGTGGTACGGGTTGTTGCGGTTGTACGTCTTCGTGGTCGGGTTCCAGCCGGAGTAGTACTCGGCCTGGTTGGCCACCCGCGCGTCACCGCCGGGGTAGGTGCTCCACGCCATCCAGTCCAGCAGGCGCTTGGCGTAGGCCGCGTCGAGGTACTTGCCCTCGGGGTCGTAGTGGCGCAGCGCCGACCGGACGGCCCGGTACTGCACCGTGAAGTTGATGTTGGAGAAGTTGTTGGAGCCGCCGATGCCGTAGGCGGTGCGGTCGTGCTGGTTGGCGGTGTAGAACGGGAAGATCGGGAAGTTGTCGCCGTAGGTCAGGAAGCGGAACCCGTCCACGTAGGTCCGCCACTGGTCGAACGGGATGAGGTTCTGGGCGTAGACGTCGTAGAGGTTGGACTCCTTGGCCGGGATCAGGTGGCGTTCGGACTCCGGCAGGGGGTTGGGCGTGCCGTTGGAGCTCGCCGCGGAGGTGGCGCCGTGCGACGTGCCGGCCAGGAACATCCGCGTGGACGGGCTCCACAGCTTCTCCAGGATCGCGTCCCGGACGGCGTCGGCCTCGGCCGCGAGCCCGTCGAGCTTGGCCCGGTCCGCGCCCGCGACCTCGTAGAGCTGCCGGGCGGCGTCGAACGCGCCCCACACGTACGCCGACTCCGGGCGTTCGATGGTCTGCGCGCCGGGCGCGCCCGCAGTGGCCTTGGGGAAGCCGAACGTGATGGCGTCGGCGTCGTTGCCCGGCATGTAGTTGGCGTTGTAGGCGATGAGCCGGTCGTCGTTGCCGTCGTAGTGCTCGAGCTGGCCCACGCCGTCGCGCTCGAAGTAGTGGGCGAACTTCTCGGCGATCTCCCGGCCGCCGCCGTGGACGTTGTACGCCTCCAACCCGGCGGTGCCCAGGTACTGCGAGTAGTGGTTGTTCCAGCTGGTGTGGCCGGGGCTGTCCAGGAACGCCGACGAGCCCGACAGCTCGCCGATGTTGAGGATCTGCCCGTACGGCAGGTACGGGGTGCGCAGCCACTTGGTGTCCTGCAGGTGCATCGGCTGGGTCAGCGCGATGGAGTTCTGGTAGAGGTGCGAGCCCTCCACCGTGGTCGGGTACTGGTAGACGTAACCGGGGGTGTTGGCGTCGAGCACGTTGTGCCGCTCGCCCCACCAGCGGTACACGATGGCCTTCTCCAGCGCCGGGTCGGGCACGTCGATGTACGGCACGTCCTGGGCCCAGCGGCGGTTGAAGTCGGTGACGCCCTCGCGCACCGCGTCGTGCGGCGCGAGCGCGGCGTAGTGCCGGTAGCTCGGCAGGGTCTCGGGCAGGCCGGCCGAGGAGACCGCCGCGACCACGGACAGCGCGACCGTGCCGCCCGCGGGCACCGTGACCTCGCGGTCGAGGTTCGCGCCCGACCGGGTGAACCCGGCGGCGGTGAGGTTGACCTGGACCTGGTCCCACGCCGTGTCGACGAGCCCGTTGTTGGAGCCGCTGGTGATCGTGCGGGCGCCGACCAGCTCGGCCGGTCCCTCTCCCGCCCCGGTCGCGAGCGGCGAGGCGGCGCGGACGGTGAACGTGGCGGGCGTGCCGCCGGGGTTGCTGAACGAGATCGCGGTGACCGCGACGTTGTCGTAGGTGATGAACTTGGTCAGGTCGGCCGTGACGCCCGTGCCGCCGACGGTGTAGCGGCCCTTGGCGTGGCTGGGGGCGTTGAACCGGTTGGCGGTGACCTCGGTGACGGTCTGGCCCGGCACCGTGACGGTGTAGAGGTTGCCCAGGTTGTTGGGGCCGCCGACGAAGGTGTTGCCGGCGAAGCCCATGACCGCGAAGTTGTTGTTGTTCACGCCGCGCAGGTACAGCGTGCGGCCGCGGGTCATCAGGATCGGGGTGCCGAGGGTGCCGCCGACGCCGAGCACGCGGTCGAGGTAGTAGTCGGCGCCACCGGCGGCGAGGTCCTTCTCGAAGATCGACCGGTGCACGCCGCCCGCGGTGAACGGCGCGCCCGGGTCGAGCTTCGCGGCGACCTCGGCCAGGTTGGTGTAGGTCGGGTCGCCGATCTCCATGGCGTGGGCCCGGCCGTCGGTGTGGACGCCGACGTCGCCCTCGTTGCCGGGCAGGACGTGGTCGTGGGCGGGGGGGGGGGTCGGGCCCCCCCCCGCGCCCCCCCACCCCCCCCCGGGGAAGGGCGCCCCCCCGGGCGGCATACCC
>NZ_JBHYXZ010000111.1:10914-29209 GCF_042752395.1 Actinosynnema sp. NPDC059335
GGGGGGGGGGCGCGGGTGGGGGGGGCCCCCCGCGGGGCGGGGGGGGGGGGGGGGGGGGGGGGGGGGGGGGGGGGGGGGGGGCCCCCCCCCCCCACGGCTCCTCCCACGACCAGCGCGGTCAGGGCGGCCCACAGGGGCGACTTCCGCACGCGTCTCATGCCGTTTCCTCCTTCGGATCAGCGGTGGGCAGCCAGACGCGCATCGTGGAAGGGCCGCGGTTGGCCCACGCGTGGTACGCCACGAGCGGCACGTCGGCGGGTTCGTCGTCGACTTCGGGCGCGGCCCGGGCCGGGTCCGGCAGGTAGGGCCAGTCGTGGTCGCGCGGTCGCACGCGCACGCAGCGCACGGTGACGCGGCCGTCGACCAGCTTCGGCGGGGTGGAGGTGTCGACGCGCAGCTCGTCCACGGACCCGACGCCCGGGACGTCCACGGACTCCAGGGCGTGCACGACCGGCCCGCGTTCCACGGCGACGCAGCCGCGGACCGCGTCGATGCGCGGGTCGGGGTGGGTGAACCGGGGCTCCACCGGCAGGCGCAGCACGACCTCGTCGCCGCGCCGCCACGTGCGCCGCTCCGTGACGCTGCCCGGCGCCACCGCGCGGGTCCGCCCGTCGACGGTCAGGGTCGCGCCTCGCTCGGCCCAGCCTGGCACGCGCAGCGTCAACGCCCACGGGTGGTCGTCGTCGCCGTCCACGACCACCCGGATCTCGCCGTCGTGCGGGTACCCGGTCTCGACCGACACGCGCAGGCGGCGGCCGTCGGCACGGCGGTGCTCCACCGTGCCCGGCACGTACTGGTGCAGTTGCAGCCCTTCGTCGTCGGCCGTGGCGACGTACGCCGACAGGCTGGCCAGGGTGCGGGCGACGTTGGTCGGGCAGCACGAGACCTCGAACCAGGGCGCGCGCAGCGAGGCCGCGGCGCGCAGGCTCGGCCGGTCGGCGTCGGGCCGCGTGCCGACCTCGCGGCGGTGCAGGGTGTTGGCGTAGAAGAAGCTGCGCCCGTCCTCCGCCGGCGACGTGGACACGACGTTGAACAACGTCCGCTCGATCAGGTCGGCGTACCGGGGGTCGCCGTCGGCCAGCAGCAGCCGCCAGGCGAGCATCACCGAGCCGACGCCCGCGCACGTCTCGGAGTACGCGCGGTCGGGCGGCAGCACCCAGTCGCCGCCGAACGCCTCGTCCTGGTGGCGCGAGCCCTGCCCGCCGGTGACGTACGTGCGCCGCGTGACCGCGTTGGCCCACTGGCCGCGCACCGCGTCGAGCAGCACCACGTCCTTCAGCTCGACCGCGACGTCGACCGCGCCCGCGGCGAGGTAGTTGGCCCGCACCGCGTGCCCGCGCAGCGAGGTGGCCTCCCGGACCGGCGTCTCGTCCTGGAAGTACTCCCGGCCGAACTCCACGTCCCGCAACCGGCCGTGGCCGCGCCGGTCCACGAACAGCGCGGCCTGCACGAGGTAGCGGTCGTCCCCGGTGACCCGGGCGAACTCCACCAGCGCGGTCTCGATGCCGGGGTGGCCGCAGACGCCGTCGAGGCCGTCCGCGCCGAAGGTGTCGCAGAGGTTGTCGGCGGCGCGGCGGGCGACCTCCACCAGCCCGTCGTCCGCGCCCGGCCTGGTGCGGGCGCGGGCGACCGCGGCGTGCAGCAGGTGCCCGACGCAGTAGACCTCGTGGCCCCATTCGAGGTCCGACCAGCGCGGCTGCTGCCCGGGTCGGCCGAACCTGGTGTTGAGGTAGCCGTCCGGCTCCTGGGCCGCGGCGACCCTGGCCACGACGGCGCGGAAGCGCGCTTCGAGCCCGTCGTCGTCGCGGCGGCCGATCTCCCAGGCCAGGGCTTCGAGGTACTTGTAGACCTCGGAGTCGGAGAACTCGCGTCCCCGCCGCCGCCCGGCGAGGTCGCCGCCGGACGCGGCGAGGTCGAAGTTGCGGATCCAGCCCTCGCGCTCCAGCCAGTGCTCGATGTGCGCGAGGGTCGCGTCGGCGTTGACCTCCTGCCGCCGCGCCCAGAACCCGCCGGTGATCCGGACGTCGCCCACCCCGAGCGGCCAGAGCCGCCCGCGGGCCGGCAGGACAGGTGCCGCGGGTGCGGTGCGTGCCATGCTCAGCCTTTCAGCGCGCCGGACATGAAGCCGCGCACGTAGTGTCGTTGGAGCAGGAGGAACAGGACGATGCACGGGAGGGCGAGGATGACGACGCCCGCTTCGGTCGCCCCGTAGTCGACGACGCCCTGCACCTGGCCGCGCAGGTTGGACACGGCGAGCGGGAGCGTCATGCGCTCGGAGTCGTTGATCAGGATCAGCGGCGCCATGAAGTCGTTCCACGCGGCCAGGAAGGAGAACAGCCCCACGGTGATCAGGCCCGGTTTCACCGCGGGCAGCAGCACCCGCCACAGCGTGCCCCACGGCGAGCAGCCGTCCACGGTCGCGGCCTCGTCCAGCTCGCGCGGCACGGCCTCGAACGAGATGCGCATCAGGAACGTGGAGAACGGGAGCTGGAACATGGTGAGCACGAGCGCGACGCCCACCAGCGAGTTCTCCAGCCCCACCTCGTTGAGCAGCACGTACAGCGGGATGAGCAGGGTGGCGTACGGGACCATGAGGATGGCCAGGGTCAGCAGGAACAGGAAGTCGCGGCCCGGGAAGCGGAACCGCGCGAACGCGTACCCGCCCAGCAGCGAGGTCACCAGCGTCAGGGCCACCGTGAGCAGCGAGACGAACGCCGAGTTGGCCAGGTAGCGCCAGATCCCCGCCTGGTAGCCGGCCAGCGTCTCGTAGTTGCCGAAGCCCCAGCCGTCGGTCTGGTTCGTGCCCGGCTGCGGCGAGACGGAGGCGACCGCGGTCCAGATCAGCGGCCCCACGAAGATCAGCGCCAACGCCCCGGTGAACACCCGGTACGGCATGCGCAGCGCGATGCCGGCGACGGTCGTGCCCTTCGCCGCGCGCGAGTTCGGCGGTGCGAGTGCGGTCATCGCGTCACTTCTCCTCGGACCGGAACGCGCGCAGTTGCACCGCGTTGAGGACGATCAGCGCCAGCAGCGCGATCACCGAGATCGCGCCCGCCACGCCCAGGTCGTTCTGCCCCTGGAACGCCACCATGTAGATGAGCTGGACGACGGTGATGGTGCTGTTGTCCGGTCCGCCCTTGGTCAGGATGTAGAACTGCTCGAACGCCAGCAGGGAGCCGGTCACGCACAGCACCGTCGTCAGCGCGAGCGTGGGCCGCAGCAGCGGCAGGGTGACCAGCCGGAAGGTCTGCCACCGGGTCGCGCCGTCCGAGCGGGCGGCCTCGAACACGTCCGCCGGGATGCCCTGCAACCCGACCAGCATGAGCACCATGTAGAACCCGGCGAACCGCCACACGATCAGGAACGTGGTCGACAGCAGCGCGCCGGTCGGCGTGCCCAGGAACGTGAAGCCCCAACTGTCCATGAGGGACTTCAACGGGCTTGCGAACGGCGAGTAGAACACGTAGAACAGCAGCGACGCCGAGGCGAGCCCGAGCGCGCTGGGGATGAGGAACGACGCGCGGAGCAGGTTGTTCCACCGGCTCGACTCCTGCACCAGCAGGGCCAGGCCGAGGCCGATCACCAGCAGCAGCACGGTCGCCAGCGCGGTGTACTTCAGCGTGAAGACGACCGAGTCGGTGAAGAACCGGTGGTCGACGGCCTTGACGAAGTTGGCGGGCGCGTTGAAGCCCTGGTCGCCGGTGAGCAGCGGCCACCGCGACAGCGACATCTCGACCACCAGCCCGAGCGGCACCAGGAACAGCGCCACCACGAAGACCGCGGTCGGGGTCGCGTACAGCCAGCCGAGCAGGGAGCGCCGGTCGCGGGGCCGGGCTCGGCCGCGCGCGGGCGGGTCGGGAGGGCTGTCCGTTCGCGTGTCCGGCGGCCGCGAGGGCGCGTCCACGCTCGTCTCGCTCATGGGAACCTCTCGTCGTCGGGGTGGCGGGTCGCCGACGCGCCCGCGTGTCCTACGTTCGCGTCAACCGTGTCCTACGTTCGGAACACCCGAGTTCAACGCTCACTCCCCGGCTCAGGGGGGTGATGGGCGGCGTGGACCGCCCGGTGGGCTCGCCGAAGCCCGGCACGGTTGGGGGATGTGCCGTTCGCGTGCCGGCCGGCGGACCACCGGCTGCCGCCCGCGCGATCGACCCTGACGTGTGCCGTCCGCGGTGGTGGCCGGCGGACGGTTGGCCGCCCGCTCGACCCGGGGGCGTGCCGTCCGCCCGGTGGCGGGCGGGCGCGGTCCGCGCACCCGCCCGCCGGGGACTACTGGCCGAGCACCGCGGTGATCTCGTCGTTGTCCTTGCCGAGGTCGCCGCCGCCGTTGAGGACCTGGTTGCGCACCAACGTGAGCCACGGGCTGTTGGGCGCGTTGAACGCCTGCTGGAAGTTCGGCGCGACGGGGGTGTCGCCCTTGCCCGCCACCTCGTTGATGGTCACCAGGCGCGGGTCCTCGGTGGCGTACTTGTTCTGGGCGAGGTCGGCGCGGGACACCACGTCCTTGTTCTTGGCCAGCACCTCGACCTGGGCCTCCTCGGACATCATCCAGCTCAGGAAGTTCCACGCCTGGGCGGCCTTCTTCGAGTCCTTGGAGACGCCGATGCCGTCACCGCCGACGAACGTGGACGCGCCGCCGCCCGGTCCGGGGATGCCCGCCACCCCGACGTCGAACGGCGTCGAGGACAGCAGCGTGGCCGGGTAGAACATCAGGCCGACCTTGCCCTCGGTGAAGGCGGCCGTCCACGTGGGACCGGTCTCGCCCGAGGAGGACGGCAGGACCGCGCCGGACTGCCACAGGTCGCGCCAGGTGTCGTAGACCTCCTTGGCCGTGCCGTCGGCGAGCTTGGACTCCTTGCCGTCCTCGCTCAGCACCTCGCCGCCACCGGCCCAGACGGACGGGAACCAGGTGAAGACCAGGCAGCCGCCGCAGTTGAGCCCGGCCGCGGTGCCGTAGACGCCGGGCTTGCCCAGCGCCTGGACCTTCTTGGCCGCGTCGGCGTACTCGGCCAGCGTCGCGGGGGCCTTCTCCGGGTCCAGCCCGGCGTCGGCGAAGAGCTGCTTGTTCCAGAACAGCATCGACAGGTCCAGCACGAACGGCAGCACGTGCGCCTTGCCGTCGAGCGTGCCCGCCGACAGGTGGCCCTTGTTGATGCTGTCCTTGAACTCCAGGCCGTCGATGTTGGCGCTCAGGTCCTTGAACAGCCCCTGGCCGACCCAGTTCGGCACGTACACGATGTCCGCGGCGAACAGGTCGGGCAGGCCGTCGGAGCCGGCCGCCGCGCCCACCTTGGCGACGTAGTCGTCGTTGGGCACGACGGTGAGGTCGACCTTGTTGCGGTGGCTCGCGTTGTACGCCTCGACCAGCAGCTTCGCCTGCTTCTCCAGCGGCGCGCGGGTCCACAGGGTCAGCTCGCTGCCGTCGTCCACCCCGGTCGGGCCGGCGTCGACGGCCCCGGCGCCGCCCGTGTCACCGCCGCCCCCGCACGCCGCCACGGCGAACAGCAGCGTCGCCGCGAAGGCCCCGGCCAGTGACCGCAGCGCGGTCCGTCGGCCCAAGGTTCGCCTCATGTGGTGCTCCTCCTCGATTTCGCGGTGGTTCGTCCCTGCCGATCGGGGGCGGCGTCAGAGCCGCTGCGCGAGCCGGTGGTAGGCGTTGTTCCAGCGGAGCCGGTCGGCGAACGACCGGTGCTCGGTCGCCGCGTCGACCAGGACCAGCTCGACGCCCGCCATCTCGGCGAAGTCGGCCAGCGCCTCCCGGTCCACGGCGGTGCTGAGCACGGTGTGGTGCGGACCGCCGGCGATCAGCCAGCACTCGGCCGACGTGGCCAGGTCGGGTCGCGGCCGCCAGACCGCGCGGGCGACCGGCAGGCGCGGCAGCGGCTCGTCCGGCTCCACCAGGTCGATCTCGTTGGCGGTCAGCCGCAACCGGCCGCCGAGGTCGGCGAGGCCCACGACGATCCCCGGGCCGGGCGCGGCGGTGAAGACCAGGCGCACCGGGTCCTCGCGGCCGCCGATCGAGAGCGGGTGGACCTCCAGGCTGGGCCGGTCCGCCGCGATGCTCGGGCAGACCTCCAGCATGTGCGCGCCGAGGATCTTCGGCTCGCCCGGCCCGAAGTGGTAGGTGTAGTCCTCCATGAACGAGGTGCCGCCGGGCCGGTCGCCGGCGACGACCTTGAGGATGCGCAGCAGCGCCGCGGTCTTCCAGTCGCCCTCGCCGCCGAACCCGTAGCCGTCGGCCATCAGGTTCTGCACGGCCAGCCCCGGCAGCTGCCGCAGGCCGCCCAGGTCCTCGAAGTTCGTGGTGAACGCGCCGAACCCGCCGTCGGTGAGGAAGTGGCGCAGGCCCAGCTCGATGCGGGCCCCGTAGCGCAGGGACTCGTGCCGCTCGCCGCCGCGCCGCAGCTCCGCCGCCACGGCGAAGCGCTCCTCGTAGTCGCCGACCAGCGCGTCCACGTCCGCGTCCGCGACCCCGTCCACGACCTCGACCAGGTCGTTGACCCCGTAGGCGTTGACCGAGACGCCGAGCGTCGCCTGCGCGCCGACCTTGTCGCCCTCGGTCACCGCGACGTCGCGCATGTTGTCGCCGAAGCGGGCCAGCCGCAGCGCCCGCGCCGCGCGCCACCCGGTCGCGGCGCGGACCCAGGCGCCGATCCGGTCGAGCACCGCCCGGTCGGCGGTGAAGCCGACGACCGTCTTGCGGGCCACGCCCAGCCGCGACTGCACGTAGCCGAACTCGCGGTCGCCGTGCGCGGCCTGGTTGAGGTTCATGAAGTCCATGTCCAGCTCGGCCCAGGGCAGGGACCGGTTGGCCTGGGTGTGCAGGTGCAGCAGCGGCTTGCCCAGCGCGGACAGGCCGGCGATCCACGCCTTGGCGGGCGAGAAGGTGTGCATCCAGGCGATGACGCCGACCACCGCGTCGTCCGCGGTGGCGTCGAGCAGGGTGCGGCGGATCGCGTCGGCCGTGGTGAGCACCGGCTTCCACACCACGCGCGGGCCGGCGCCCAGGCCGTCGGCGACGGTCCGGCACACCTCGCGGGACTGCTCCGCGACCTGCTCGAGCACCCGCTCCCCGTACAGCGACTGGCTCCCGGTGAGGAACCAGACCTCTGCCGGCGCGTCCGCGATCGCCACGACGGCCCACCCACCTCTCCGCGTCCCGAAAACCTTTTCGGAGATTCTGGCTGGCTGTTTCCGGCATGTCAACGGTTCATTTCGGCCAGTTTCGCCAGGTCGGCGCGAGGTGTGCCGGGCACACGAAAAAGCGCAACGGCCCTGGTCGAAGGGCCGTTGCGCAGCGGGTGAGGATCAGGCGCGGCCGGGCAGGGTCACCCCGCCGCGCGGCCGGTCAGCTCGACGGCGCGGTCGAATCGCGGACCACGACGCGGCCCGGGTACTGCTCCGACGTGGGGCCGTCGCCGCCGTCGATGGCCGCGAACAGCCGCCGGCCCGCGACCGCGCCGAGGCGTTCGAGGTTCATGTCGACGCTGGTCAGCCGGGGCCGGGAGTGCGCGACGATCGCGTCCCAGTTGTCGAACCCGATCACCGAGATGTCGCGCGGCACGTCGCGGCCGAGGTCGCGCAGGCTCTCCAGCACGCCCCGCGCTATCTGGTCGCTGCCGCAGAAGATCGCGTCGACCTCCGGGTGCTGCTCGACCACCAGGTGCGCGGCGGCCCTCCCCCACGTCTCGTCCCACGACCCGTAGTACGGCTTGCCGCCGAGCATGGTCAGGCCGGCGTCGGCGAGCGCGACCGCGGCCCCCTGCGCCCGGTCCCGGGCGGCGGCGAACCCGTGCTCGCCGGTGATGTGGGCGATGCGGCGCCGGCCGCAGGCGAGCAGGTGCTCGACGGCCAGCCGGCCGCCGCCCACGTTGTCCACGGTGAGCGAGATGTCGGCCGGGTCGGCCGAGGGCGCGTAGACGTAGACGACCGGCACCGGGATGGAGCCCGCCAGCGGAGGGCGCGGGTCGGTGTCGGAGCCGACCACGATCAGTCCGTCCACCCGCCGCGACAGCAGCGCGCGCACGTGGTGCGCCTCGCGGATCGCGTCACCGCGCGCGTCGCACAGGAAGACCGAGACCTGGCCCGCGCCGAACGCGTCCTCCGCGCCCATCAGGATCGGGATCGAGAACCGGCCCTCCAGGTCGCTGGTCAGCAGCCCGACCGTGCCGGTCCGGCCGCCGAGCAGGCCGCGGGCGAGCGCGTTGGGCGCGAAGGAGAGCAGTTCCGCCGCCTTGAGCACGCGTTCCCGCGTCTCGTCCTTGACCTCGTCCCGGCCGTTGATCGCCTTGGACGCGGTGGCGACCGACACCCCGGCCAGCTTCGCCACGTCGGTCAACGTGGGCGCCCGCTTGCCGGGGACCTTCGACCCAGTGCTCATGCCACGCTCCCTCTCCGCGTCCGACGCCCGCTGCCGACGGCGTCGTGACGGTCCCTCCGCGCACGACGATACCGCGCCGAAACCCTTTTCGACGGGCCGGGCGCCCGTTCGGGGGCGGTGTTACACAGTCAAACCGAAGGATCCTCATATGTGAGCGTGCACATCGGGTGGCGCACCTCGGCGGCCGATCACCCGGCTGCCGCGAGCCCGCCGACCCGGTGACCGAAAGGGGTTTCAGCCGGCCGGGCGAACCGACGGCACGTGCCGGACCGGGAAGGCGACCGACCGCGCGATGAAGCAGTCCTCGTGCGCCCGCCCGTGCAACTGTTCGGCCCGGCCGACCATCGACGCGTCGGCGACGGTCACCTCGGGCCGCAGCACGACCTCCGCGAACCGGCCGGTGTTGCCCGGCTCCTCGCGCATGACCCCGCTCGCCTCGTCGGCGTAGTCGAGCACGACGACGCCGGCGCGGGCGCACAGCGACAGGTAGGTGAGCATGTGGCACTGCGACAGCGAGGCGACCAGCAGCTCCTCCGGGTTCCAGCGGTCCGGCGTGCCGCGGAAGGCGGGGTCGGCACTGGCGCGCAGCGTCGGCTTGCCCTGGGCGGTCACGTCGTGGTCGCGGCCGTAGCCCCGGTAGTTCGCCGTGCCGACGCCGGTGTTGCCGGTCCAGCGCACCGCGACCCGGTACCCGTGCTCGGTGGTCATGCCGGTGTTCCTCCGTCCTGTCCGGACAACGCGGACATCGTCGCCAGGACGTGCCCGCGGGCGTGGGCGGCCGCCTCGTCCGGCCGCCCGCCGGTGATGGCCGCGATCAGCAGGCGGTGTTCCTCGTCCACCCGCGCCGGGCGGGCGGGCGCGGCGAGCGAGGCGCGGGTGGAGACGGTGATCTGGTCCCAGACGCGGTCCAACGCCTCCAGCGCCACGGGGTTGTCGGCGAGCACCGCGACGTGCCGGTGGAACGCGCGGTTGCGCCGGACACCGTCGAGCAGGTCGCCCCGCCGGGTGGCGACGTCGGCCAGGTCGGCGTGCTCGGCGAGCCGGGCCAGCGCCGCCGGCGCCACCTCGCCCGCCCGCCTGCGGTGCGCGGCCGTCTCGGCGGTCAACGCCTCCAGCGCCGCGCGCACGAGGTAGGCGTCCCGCAACGCCTTCCCGCCCAGCTCGACCACCGTCACGCCGCGCCGCGCGGCGTGGACCAGCCCGTCGCTCTCCAACCGGCGCAACGCCTCGCGGACGGGCGTGCGGCTGACCCCCAGCCGTGCGCACAGCTCCTGCTCGGTGACCGGCCGACCGGCCGGGTACGCGCCGAGCACGATCAGGTCGCGCACCTCCCGGTACACCGACCTCGTCACTCGCGGCACCCCCTTGTACGCAATGTATACAAAGTATACGTCGTAGGGCAAGCCGCTCCCCGCCGGGAAGCGGGATCCCCTCAGCTCTTGGGCGTGAGGTAGCCGCGGGAGAACGCGGTGGCCACGGCCGCCGCCCGGTCGTTGACGCCGAGCTTCGCGTACGCGTGCAGCAGGTGGGTCTTGACCGTCGCCTCGCTGATGAACAGCTGCTTCGCCGCCTCGCGGTTGGTCGAGCCCCGCGCGATCAGCTCCAGCACCTCCAGCTCGCGCTGCGACAGCGGCTCGGACGCGGGTTGGCGCATCTGCCCCATCAGCCGGGTCGCGACGGCGGGCGAGAGCACCGCCTGGCCGCGGGCCGCCGCCTCCACGGCGCGGAACAGCTCCTCGCGCGGCGCGTCCTTGAGCAGGTAGCCGGTCGCGCCCGCCTCGATCGCGGGCAGCACGTCCGAGTCCGTGTCGTACGTGGTCAGCACCAGCACGCGGGCGGGCACCCCGCGCTTCGCCAGCTCCTTGATCGCGGTGACGCCGTCCGTGCCGGGCATCCGCAGGTCCATGAGGACGACGTCGGGCCGCAGCCGGTCGGCGGCGGCGATGGCCTCCGCGCCGTCGCCCGCCTCGCCCAGCACCTCGAAGCGCGGGTCGGCGCTGAACATGCCGCGCAGCCCGTCCCGCACCACCGGGTGGTCGTCCACGATCAGCAGCTTGATCATTCCGCGCCCCCGGCCGGGATCGCGGGGACCGTCGCCGAGATCGCGGTGCCGCCGCCCGGCTCCGACTCGATCTCCAGCCGACCGGCGAGGCGCTGCACCCGCTGCCGCATGCCGGCGAGCCCGAACCCGCCGCTCGCCGAGCCGTTCGCGCGCCTGGCGGCCGGGTCGAAGCCCACGCCGTCGTCCCGCACGTCCAACGTCACCAGGTCCTCCATGTAGGACAGCGTGAGCCCCACCCGGCCCGCGCGGGCGTGCTTGGCCACGTTCGCGAGCGCCTCCTGCGCGGTCCGCAGCAACGCCACCTCGACGTCGGCGTGCATGGGCCGGGGGTCGCCGGTGGTGGTGAGCACCGCGTCCACGGCGTTGGCCTCCGCCCAGCGCCTGGTGACGTCGTTGATCGCGTCCGGGAGCCTGGCCTCGGCCAACACCGACGGCTCGACGGCGTGGACGGTCCGGCGCGCCTCGGTGAGGCTCTCCCGCGCCAGGTTCATCGCGTTCGTCACGTGCCGGCGCGCGGTCGTGGGCTCGGCCATCGTCTGCTCGGCGGCCTGGAGCTGGGTGAGGATGCCGGCGAGCCCTTGGGCCAGCGTGTCGTGGATCTCGCGCGCCATCCGCTGCCGCTCGTCCAGCACCCCGGCCTCGCGGGCCTGCACCAGGAGCTGGGCGTGCAGGCCCGCGTTCTCCTCCAGCGCGGCCTCCAGCTTGACGTTGGCCTCGTGCAGCTCGGCCAGCGCCTGCTTCTGCTTGTCGTTGCGCCGGTCGGCCCGCTCCGCGAAGTGGGAGAACGCGCCGGCCAGCAGCGTGACGATCGCCCCGAGGATCGGCCAGCCGAGCCACAGGTCGTCGTCCCGGACGTTGGCCAGGCCGCCCAGGTACGACAGCGACGCGACCATCGCCGTGGCCGCGATCCCGACGTACCGCCACCCGCCCTTGAGGTACTGGAACGCCTGCGGGTAGCCGACGAAGGCGAAGAAGCCGTACCAGGGCGCGAGCGCCACCAGGCCGAAGGCCAGCCCGATCAGCCCGACGAAGTACACCGCCATGACCGGGCCGTTGCCGTGCCACTCGGGGTGGAGCGTGTGGAACCACAGCAGCCAGAGCAGGGTCGCGCCCGAGAGGCCCAGCACCTCCGGGTACGCCACCGGCTCGTGCCAGATCGGCTGCAGCAGCGTGATGGAGGTGCCGATCGACAGCAGGAAGTAGGGCAGGATCCGGAAGACCTTCGCCTCGCCGCGCTCCCAGCGGTCGAACTCCTCCCGCAGCTCGGCCTCGATGCTCACGACCTACTCCCAGCGGAAGTACCGCGCGGCCAGCCCGCCGGCCACGATCGTCCACCCCAGCATGACCGCCACGTGCGGCCACTGCGGCCAGTGACCGCCGGCGGCGTCGGACAATGATTGCACGCCCGCGCCCAGCGGCGTGAAGTCGCTGATGGTCCGCAGCAGGTCGTTCATCGTCTCGCGGGGAGCCCACAGGCCGCCGAAGAACAGGAACGGGAAGAACAGCAGCGACCCGATCGCGCCCGCGCTCTTGCCGCTGCGGGCCAGCGAGGCGACGAGCAGGCCGATCGCGAACATCGCCACCGCGCACAGCACGTACGCGAGGACGTAGGCGGGCACCTGCCGGGGCAGGTGGACGCCGAAGGCGAGCCGGGCGACGGCCAGCACGACCACCATCACCACGACGGACAGGGCGGTGGACATCAGCAGTTGCGCGCCGAGCATCACCACCGGCTTCACGGGCGTGGTGCGCATGCGCCGCAGCACGCCCTTCTCGCGGTAGGTGGCGAACCCCTGCGGCAGGCCGCTGATCGCGAACATGGTGATCGCCATCGCGACGATGATCGGCGCGTACAGGTCGATCACCCGCGCGCCGCCCAGTTCCGGGTCGGGTTCCCGGAAGTCCGGGATCAGGCCGAGGATGACGAGCAGGAGCGGCGGGAACGCGAGCGCGAAGAACACGCTCGTCGGCTCGCGGAAGAACAGCTTGGTCTCGGTGGCGGTGAGCCTGGTCAGGGCGGGCACGGGGTCTCCTCAGGAGTCGATGGGGCGGCCGGTGAGCGCGACGAACGCGTCGTCCAGCGAGGTCTGCTCGACCCGCAGGTCGCCGGCGACGACCTGGTTGCGGGCGAGCGCGGTGGTCACGGCGAGCAGCAGGTTGCCGGTGCCGGTGACGACGAGCTGGCCGCCCGCCCGCTCGACCGACGTGACCTCGGGCAACACGGTCAGCACCGCGTGGTCCAGGGGCGCGGAGGGCCGGAACCGGATCCGCTGCCGGTCGTCCACCCTGGCCACCAGCCCGGCCGGGGTGTCGAGGGCGACGACCCGACCGGCGTCCACCAGGGCGAGGCGGTCGCAGAGCCGCTCGGCCTCCTCCATGAAGTGGGTGACCAGCAGGATCGTCACGCCCCGGTCGCGGACGCGCTCGATCAGGTCCCACGTGTCGCGGCGGGCCTGCGGGTCGAGGCCGGTGGTCAGCTCGTCGAGCACCGCCACGCGCGGGTTGCCGACCAGGGCCAGCGCGATCGACAGCCGCTGCTTCTGCCCGCCGGACAGGTTCCGGAACTGCGTGCCGAGCTTGTCGGTCAGGCGCAGCGTCTCGATCAGCTCGCGCCAGTCGGCCGGCCGGGCGTAGAAGGAGCTGAACAGCTCCATGGCCTCGCCGACCTTCAGCTTGTCCGGCAGCTCGCTCTCCTGGAGCTGCGCGCCGAGCAGGTGCCGCAGCCGCGCCTCGTCCCGTCGCGGGTCGATCCCGCCCACGCGGATCTCGCCCCCGTCCGGGGTGCGCAACCCCTCGACGCACTCGACGGTCGTGGTCTTGCCGGCCCCGTTCGGGCCCAGGATGCCGAAGATCTCGCCCTGCTCGACGGCGAAGCTCACCCCGTCCACCGCGGTGTGGTCGCCGTACCGCTTGACGAGGTTGGTCACCTCGATGATCGCCATGGGACGAGCGTGCAGGTCGGGAGGGGTGCGCCGGATCGACTGCCCGGCCAGACCCGCGCTCGGCCGCGGTGGAGGAGGGGATCAGCCGATCGGTTGACCGCGGCCTCCGCCCCGGCCGTGACGGTGTTGCCATTCTGGCAACGGACTTTGCCGATCCGCCGTCTTCGTGGTCAGAATCGGCGTGGTCGGCAGGAGAGCGGGAGGACGACCATGGCGCACGAGTTCGACAAGGCGTACTGGGAACGGCACTGGCGACCGGGCGACGGCGGGTCCATGGGGGCGAGCCCGCCCAACCCCTACCTCGACCGGGAGACGGAAGGGCTCGTGCCGGGCACCGCGCTGGACGCCGGGTGCGGTGCCGGGGCCGAGGCGATCCGGCTCGCCTCGCGCGGCTGGCGGGTGACCGGGGCCGACATCTCGGCCGCGGCGCTGGCCCGCGCGGCCGAGCGCGCGGCGGCGGGCGGGGTGGACGTGCGGTGGGTCGAGGCGGACCTGGCCGTGTGGCGTCCCGACGCGCCGTTCGACCTGGTCATGACCCACTACGCCCACCCCGCGATGCCGCAGTTGGACTTCTACGACCGAATCGCCGGCTGGGTCGCGCCCGGCGGCACCCTGCTGATCGTCGGCCACCTCCACCACGACCACGGGTCCGGTGACGACCACCCGCCCGCCGAGGCGTCCGCCACCGCCGCGGCCATCACCGCGCGCCTGGACCCGGCGGAGTGGGAGGTCATCACCGCCGAGGAGGGCCGGCGGACCCTCGGCGGCCACGGGCAGACCCACGACCACGACCAGGAGCAGGGGCACGGCGACGCACACGGGCACAGGCACGGGCGGGAGTTGCACGACGTCGTCGTGCGCGCCGTCAGGCGGGCGCGGCCGGCGTCCAGGTGACCGGCAGCTCGTGCACGCCGTAGAGGTTCATGTCGCTCTTGAGCCTGACCCGGTCGGCGGGCACGGCGAGCCGGAGGGTCGGGAAGCGGCGCAGGAGCCCGGCGAACCCGGCACGCAGCTCGATCCGGGCCAGTTGCTGGCCGAGGCACTGGTGGACGCCGTGGCCGAAGCCCAGGTGACCGCGGGCCGCCCGGCGCACGTCCAGGGCGTCGGGGTCCTCGAAGCGCCGGGGGTCGCGGTTGGCGGCCAGCAACGACACCACGACGGTGCACCCCCGGCCGATCGTCTCGCCGCCCAGCTCGATGTCCTCCGTGGCGTAGCGGTAGAAGATGTCGGCGACGGACAGGTAGCGCATCAGCTCCTCGACCGCGCCGGGCAGCAGGTCCGCGTCGGCGCGCAGGGCGGCGAGCTGCCCGGGGTGCTCCAGCAGCGCGAACGTGCCCAGCGCGAGCACGTTCGCGGTCGTCTCGTGGCCCGCGAGCAGGAGCAGGAAGGCGACGCCGGTCAGCTCCTCGACCGTGAGGTCGTCGTGGCGGGCGAGGTCCGACAGGAGGTCCTCGTCGGGGTCGGCGCGCTTGCGGGTGACCAGTTCGGCCAGGTAGGCGGTCATCGCGTGGTACGCGGCCATCTTCTCGTCGATCGCCACGTCCCGCTCCAGGAACCGGGCGGAGTTGACCTGGAAGGTCTCCCGGTCCGCGTAGGGGACGCCGAGCAGTTCGCAGATCACCAGCGACGGCACGGGGAGCGCGAACCGCTCGACCAGGTCGACCGGCGGCGTGAGGGTGGCGAGTTCGTCCAGCTGCCGTGCCACGATCTCCGCGACGCGCTCTTCGAGCTGCTTCATCCGCTTGACGGTGAACGCGCCGGTGAGCTTGCGCCGCAGCCGGGTGTGGTCCGGCGGGTCCATGGCGATGAACAGGCCTGGCACCTGCGGTGACGGCTCGGTGGCGGCCACGTCCCCGTAGGGCACGTGCAGGACGCCGATGTCCTGGCGGGAGCTGAAGCGGGTGTCGGCCAGGAGCTGCCGGACCTCGTCGTAGCCGGTGACGAGCCAGCCCTCGTGGCCGTCGGGGAAGATCAGGGGGCTGACCGGGCGGGTGGCGCGCAGGTCGCTGATCCGCCGGGGCGGGTCGAAGGGCCCCGCGTCGCGCTCCACGGGCAGGCCGTGCGGGATGTCGGCCGTTCGGGTCATCGGTGTTCCTTCCGTGGCGGGTGTCCCGGTCACGATCACCGACCGGCCGGACACGCCGCTGACACCGCTCTGACACGACCCTGACGCCGCCCCGATCCGCGAACACCCGTCCGCCGCCGCCTCCGAGGCACGGCCCGGCCGCACGCCGCCCCACCGACGACCCGGCAGGACGGCCCGCACGCCGACCCCGACCACAACCCCGGACATCCGCCCGGCACACGACGAGGCCCGGTTCGGCGGACCGAACCGGGCCTCGTCGGGTGAGCGACGCCTTCCGGACGAAGGGGGGATTCGCGGAGGCGTCCGCTCGACCTGCCCTGGTGGTCAGGCGGCCGCGGGGGTTCCGGTGCGGTTCTCGGCCACCTTGCGACTGATCATCAGGGACAACAGGGCAGCGCCGATGCTGAGCGCCCCGGCCACGTACCAGGCGGGCGCGTAGTCGCCGTAGCTGTCGCGGGTGATCCCGGCCAGCGTCGAGGCGATCGCCGCGCCGATCTGGTGCGAGGCGAAGACCCAGCCGAACACGATCGGCGCGGACATGCCGTAGTGCTCGCGGCACAGCGCGACGGTCGGCGGCACGGTGGCGATGAAGTCCATGCCGTAGAAGATGACGAACACGATCATCGGCCCGGTGATGGACTCGTGGAACAGCGACGGCAGCACCAGCAGCGAGATGCCGCGCAGCACGTAGTAGACGCCCAGCAGGATCCGGGAGTCGACGCGGTCGGTGAGCCAGCCGGACAGGATCGTGCCGATCAGGTCGAACACGCCGATCAGGGCCAGCAGGCCCGCCGCGTGGACGCTCGGCATGCCGTGGTCGTGCGCGGCGGGGATGAAGTGCGTGGCGACCAGGCCGTTGGTGGTCGCGCCGCAGATGGCGAAGCCCAGCGCGAGGAACCAGAACGGCTTGGTGCGGGCGGCGTTCTTCAGCCCGTCGATGGCCAGGCGCGCGGCGTTGCCGGTCACCGGCGGCGCGGGCACGACCTCGTCCGCGCCGTACGGCGGGATGTTCAGGTCGGCCGGGTGCTCGCGGAAGAACAGCAGGACCAGCGGCACGGTCGCGAACGCCACGAGCGACACCACGATCGCCGCCGAGCGCCACCCGCCCGAGGACTCCGTCAACGACGCCACGAGCGGCAGGAAGACCAGCGAACCGGTCGCGCCACCGGCCGAGAGCAGGCCGGTGACCAGGCCCTGGCGCTTGACGAACCACCGCGTGCCGATGGTGGCCACGAAGCCCAACGAGATGGAACCGGCGCCGAGGCCCACCATCACGCCCCAGAGGAGCACGAGCTGCCACGCCGCCGTCATGAAGATGGTCAACCCGCTGCCCAGCGCGATCAGCGCCATCGCGCCGGCCGTCACCTTGCGCACGCCGAAGCGCTCCATCAGGGCGGCGGCGAACGGCGCGGTCACGCCGTACAGCGCCAGGTTGACCGACATGGCGAAGCCGATGGTGCCGGTCGACCACCCGAACTCGCGTTGCAGGGGGTCCACCAGCGCGCCCGGGGTGGAACGGAACCCAGCGGCGCCGACGAGCGCGACGAAACCGATGCCCGCGATCATCCAGGGCCAGAGTTGCTTGTTGCGAATCACGGGACAAGGGTGCTCGATGCGGGCCGGTTCCGAAAAGTGGCTTGATGGCCATCCTGTGCAAGAATCGGGCCATGACCCGACCGCACCTGGTTGCCGTGCTCGCGCTGGACGAGGTCGTCGCGTTCGACCTCGGCACACCCACGCAGGTCTTCCACGCCGCCCGCGACCAGCAGGAGCGACGGTTCTACCAGGTCCGGGTGTGCACGCCCGGCGGGAGGCCGGTGCGCAGCTCGGCGGGCTTCACGGTCACCCCCGAGCACGGGCTGGAGCTGCTGGCCGAGGCCGACACGGTGCTCGTGGCCGGCGTCCACTACGACTCGCGGGTGCTGACCGACGGCACGGTGGACGCGCCGGTGCGCGACGCCCTGCGCGCGGCGGCGGACCGGGGCGCGCGGGTCATGTCGATCTGCACGGGCGCGTTCGTGCTGGCCGCGGCCGGGCTGCTGGACGGCCGCCGCGCCACCACGCACTGGGCGCACGCGGAGCAGTTCCGGCGGCTGTTCCCGGCGGTCGAGCTGGACCCGGACGTGCTGTTCGCCGACGAGGGCCGGATCCTCACCTCGGCCGGCGTGGGCGCGGGGGTGGACCTGTGCCTGCACGTCGTGCGGGAGGACCACGGCAGCGGGGTGGCGAACATGGCGGCGCGCCGGTGCGTCGTGCCGCCGTGGCGGCCGGGCGGGCAGTCGCAGTTCATCGTGCGCCCGATCCCGACGGTGGCCGACACGTCCACCGCACCGGCCCGCGCGTGGGCGCTGGAGCACCTGCACGAGCCGCTGGACCTGCGGTCGCTGGCCGCGCACGCCCGGATGAGCGTGCGCACGTTCACCCGCCGGTTCCGCGAGGAGACCGGGATCAGCCCCGGCAAGTGGCTCACGCAGCAGCGGGTGGAGCGGGCGCGGCACCTGCTGGAGACCACGGACCTCGCCGTCGACCAGGTGGCGCGGCACGCGGGCTTCGGCACGGGCGCGGCGCTGCGGCAGCAGATGAGCGCGACCCTCGGCGTGGCGCCCAGCGCCTACCGCACCACGTTCCGGTCCGCCGGGTAGGCCCGCGCCCGCCCCGGAACGGCAAGCGGCACATCGACACCCCGCGTCGCAAGACGCCACGCCCACCGCATGACCACACGCCGCACCGCACCACGCCGCGCGACCACCGACCTTAGCCGGACGCACCGCGGCACGACCGCCCGCACGCGCACGGCGGTCCGGCGCCGACCCGTCGAGGGCCGGCGC
>NZ_JBHYXZ010000112.1:0-28825 GCF_042752395.1 Actinosynnema sp. NPDC059335
TTTTTTATTGTATTTTCTCTCTTTTGCTGGTCTTGTTCTTTTGTTTTTGTTTGTGTTTTTGTTGGTTTGTGCGGGGGGGGGGGGGGGGGGGGGGGGGCGCCCCCCCCCCCCCACCTCGGGTCAGCCGCAGATGCGGCCCTTGTCCTTCTTCCACACCGCGACGACGGACGGGCGCGGCTGGGAGGCGCCGCCGTCCGGCCAGTGCGACAGCGGGTTGGCGGCCGACGCGCCGTCGATCTCGCCGGGGTGCTGCACGGCCACGAGCACGAAGTCGTCCTCGATCACCGGGCCGCACGTCTCCGCGCCCCGCGGCACGGTGAGGAACTGCTTCACCCGACCGCGGTACGGCCCCTCGACCGGCACCGCGAAGAGGCCGTCGTTGGACTTCAGCGCGTTGCCGTCGGTGGAGATCCACAGGTTGCCCCGCGAGTCGAACGCCACGTTGTCCGGGCACGAGATCGGCGAGACCTGGGTCTTGTCGTAGCCGCCGAAGTACGTGTCGGGCGACGTCGGGTCGCCGCACACCAGCAGCAGCTTCCAGGAGAACGACGTGGCGGTGTTGTCGCCGCGGCGCTCCTCCAGCTCCAGCACGTGCCCGTGCCGGTTGTTCAGCCGCGGGTTGGGCTCGGTCGCGCCCTCCTTGCCCGCCTTGCCGCGGTCGGTGTTGTTGGTCAGCGCCGCGTACACCCGGCGGTTGCGCGGGTTCGGCTCGACGTCCTCCGGGCGGTCCATCTTGGTCGCGCCGATCTTGTCCGCCGCGAGCCGGGTGAAGACGTAGACCTCCTCGGCGGTGAAGCCGGGCACGAACGACCGGTTGCCGCTCGCCAGCGGGATCCACTCGCCCGAGCCGTCGAACTCGCCGTCGGCGGGCAGCGTGCCGGTGCCGTCGATCTCGGCGGCCGGGCTGTCGCCGGTGAAGCGCGCGACGTACAGCGTGCCCTTGTCGAGCAGCTTCTTGTTGTGCTCACGCGCGTGCTTGCTGTTGCCCGGCTTGACCTTCTCGTCGGACACGAACTTGTACATGTAGTCGAAGCGCTCGTCGTCGCCCATGTACGCGACCACGCGGCCGTCGCGGGCGACGATCACGTTCGCGCCCTCGTGCTTGAACCGGCCCAGCGCGGTGTGCTTGACCGGGGTCGAGTCCGGGTCGAGGGGGTCGATCTCGACGACCCAGCCGAACCGGTTGACCTCGTTGGGCTCCTGCGCCACGTCGAAGCGCTTGTCGAACCGCTCCCACTTGCGGGTGGACGCCGCGCCGGACAGGCCGTAGCGGGACAGCCGCGCCTTCACCACCGGGTCGGTGACCGAGCCCGCGTTGGCGAAGTACTGGTTGAAGTTCTCCTCGCCGGACAGGATCGTGCCCCACGGCGTGACGCCGCCCGCGCAGTTGTTGAGCGTGCCGAGCACCCGCGTGCCGGTGCGGTCGGCGGAGGTCTTGAGCAGGTCCGAGCCCGCCGCCGGGCCGGTGACCTTGAACTCCGACGTCGCCGTGATGCGGCGGTTGTAGCGCCGGTCCTGCTTCGGCTGCAGCTTGCCGCTGCGCCGGTCGCGCTCCACCCGCACGACGGACAGGCCGTGCGCGGCCCACGCGATCTCGACCTGCTCGCGGGTGGGGTTGTCGGGGTTCCAGTCCTTGAACAGGAACTCCTCGGTCGTGTACTCGTGGTTGGCCACGAGCAGCCACTCGTCGTGGCCGCCGAGCGGCACCAGGCCGAGGAAGTCGCAGTTGTAGCCGAACTGCTTCGCCTGCGCCGCCGCGGTCTGCCGGTCGAAGTCGAACGCGGGCGCGCCGGGCACCACCGGGTCGCCCCAGCGCAGCACGACGCCCTGGTCGTAGCCCTCGGGCGCGACCAGGCGGTCCTCGGTGTTGGGCGCGACGGCGGCGAAGTTCAGGCCGTCCCGGCGACGGCCGCCGCCGAGGTCGACGTCGATCTCGACCGCGGGCTTGGCGGCGGCCGTGCCGGCACCGACGAGCCCGACACCCGCGCCCGCGACGGCGAGCACGGCGCCCGCCTTGAGCAGGCCGCGCCGACGCACGACCTCGCTGACGACGTCACCGAAGTAGGAGTTGGCGGACGTGTTGGGCGCCTCGTGCGCGCACGCGTCGCCACAGCGGTACTTGCAGGTGATCGCCGACCGCCCGAGGGGGTGGTTGGGCAGCAGGGGCAACAGGCGCCTGCCCCGATCGGTGGACGAGGACACGCGGACCTCCGGGATCGCTCAGTGGGAACCGGGCGACCGTAAGAGGGCAACTCCTCATCCAGCGGACTTCGAGGTGAACGAGAGGCGAACACCTCGACCGGCGCCGATCCGGCACGGCCTGGTCGCACCGCGGGTCGCCGACCCGTCGCGCACCGCGACCGAGGAGGTCATTCGCCGATGCGCCGCCCCTCCCGCCACACCGCGACGACCGAGGGCCGCGGCTGCGAGTCGCCGCCGTCGGGCCAGTGCGAGGCGGGGTTGTCCGCGCTCGCGCCGTCCACCTCGCCGGGGTGCTGCACGCACACCGTGACGACCCGCTCGCCGATCACCGGCCCGCACGTCTCCGCACCGCGCGGCACGGTGAGGAACGCCTTGAGGTGACCGCGCTCCGGCCCGGACACCGGCACCGCGTACAGGCCGTCGTTGTGCCCGCCGAGCGCGCCGGCCGAGTCGCTGGAGATCCACAGGTTGCCGTGCCGGTCGAACGCGACGTTGTCCGGGCTGGAGATCGGGGACACGCGGGTCTTGTCGTAGCCCGCGAAGTAGGTGTCCGGGGACGCCGGGTCGCCGCACACCAGCATGAGGTTCCAGGTGAACGCGAGCGAGAGGGGGTCGCCGCCGCGCTCGGTCAGCTCCAGCACCTGGCCGTGCTTGTTGTTCACCCGCGGGTTCGGCTCGGTGGGGCCTTCCTTGCCGGCCTTGCCGCGGTCGACGTTGTTGCTGAGCGCGCAGTAGACGACACCGGTGCGCGGGTGGGTCTGGATGTCCTCGGGGCGGTCCATCTTGGTGGCGCCGACCCGGTCGGCCGCGAGCCGGGTGAAGACGTAGACCTCCTCGGCGCTCATGCCCGGCACGAACGACCGGTCGCCGCTCGCCAGCGGGACCCACTCGCCCCGCCCGTCGAACTTCCCGTCGGCGGGCAGCGTGCCGGTGCCGTCGATCTCGGCGGCCGGGCTGTCGCCGGTGAAGCGGGCCACGTAGAGCGTGCCGTCGTCCAGCAGGGTCATGTTGTGCCGGCGGGCGGCCTTGCTGTCGCCCTTGCGGACCCGACCGGTGGAGACGAACTTGTAGATGTACTCGAACCGCTCGTCGTCGCCGGAGTAGGCGACCACGCGGCCGTCGGCGGCGACGCGGACGTTGGCGCACTCGTGCTTGAAGCGGCCGAGGGCGGTGTGCTTGACCGGCGTGGAGCCCGGGTCGGTCGGGTCCAGCTCGATCACCCACCCGAACCGGTTGACCTCGTGGGGCTCGCGCGCCAGGTCGAAGCGGGGGTCGAACCGCTCCCACTTCCGGGTGGTCTCCGTGCCGGTGACGCCGTAGCGGGTGAGGCGCGGGTCGGCGAGCGCGTCGGCGTTGGCGAAGTACTGGTTGAAGTTCTCCTCGCCGGACAGGATCGTGCCCCACGGCGTGACGCCGCCCGCGCAGTTGTTGAGCGTGCCCAGGACGCGGGCGCCGGTCGGGTCGGCGGAGGTCTTGAGCAGGTCCGACCCCGCCGCCGGGCCGGTGACCCGGAACTCCGTGGTCGCGGTGACGCGGCGGTTGTAGGGGGAGAACCGGGGGGTCAGGCGGCCGTCGCGGGCCTGGTCGACCCGCACCACGGACAGGCCGTGCGCGGCCCACGCGATCTCGACCTGCTCGCGGGTGGGCCGGGACTCGTCGTAGCCGCGGAACATGAACGGCTCGCCGGTGTACTCGTGGTTGGTGACCAGGAGGTTCACCCGACCGGTGGGGTCGAGCGGCAGCAGCGCGGCGAAGTCGCAGTTGTAGCCGAACTGGCGGGCCTGCGCGGCGGCGGTCTGGTGGTCGAAGTCGAACTCCGGGGCGTCCGGGAACAGCGGGTCGCCCCAGCGGATCACCACTTCGTGCCGGTAGCCGTCGGGGACCACGACGGCGTCGAGCGCGTTCGGCGCGACGGGGTCGAAGTCCAGGCCGCGGGGAGCCGGTCCGGCCGCGGCCGCCGTGCCGGTGGTGGCGGTGGTGGCGGTGGTGGCGGCGCCGCCCGCCAGCGCCGCGACGACCACGCCGGCCTTGAGGGCGGTGCGCCGGTCGACCAGGTCGCCGAAGTACGGGTTGCCCGAGGTGTTCGGCACGTCGTGGAAGCAGGCGTCACCGCAGCGGTAGCGGCAGGTGACGGCCGCGCGGCCGGCTGGGTGGTTGGCCAACAGGGGCAGGTGTCGCACCACGTCGCACGCCTCCTACGGTCGGTACGGGACCAACCGACCGTAGGCCGGCGTTCACCGGTTGTTAACCCACCGGCTCCTCGCCGACGAGGATCGCTTCGGTGGGCACGGTGCGGCTGGACGTCCGGCCGAGGGCCAGCAGGCCGGCCGCCAGGGCGCAGCAGGCGGCCGCGACCACGAACGGCTGGGCCAGGTGTCCGACGAACGTGGCGGCCAGCGCGCCGCCGAGCCAGCGCAGGAAGTTGTAGCCCGCGCTCGCCACCGGGCGCGGCGCCGGGCTGACGCTCATCGCGGCGCTGGTGAACAGCGTGTTGAGCAGGCCGGACACGACCCCGCTGACGATCACCGCGACCACCAGCAGCGGCTTGCTCGGCACGGCCATGACCAGCATCAACGCCGCGAACGCGAGGACCGCGACGACGGTCGTGCGGCGGTCGCCGAAGCGGTCGGCCAGGCGGGGCGCGAGCCAGACGCTGGACACCGCGACGCACACGCCCCAGCCGAAGAAGATCAGCCCGATCTCCACCGCGCCCCAGCCGAGCACGAACGGCGACCAGGCGAGCACGGCGAAGAACGCGCCGGTGTAGAGGGCGGAGCCGACCGCGGTGCGCAGCAGACCGGGGTGGCGCAGCGCGCGCAGCGGGTCGAGGAGGCGGATCTCGTGCTGCGGCTTGTCGTTGGCGAGGAAGGCCGAGCAGAGGATGAAGGCGATGGCCATGAGCACCGCCGTGCCGATGAACGGCCCGCGCCAGGAGAAGCTGCCGAGCAGCGCGCCCAGCAGCGGTCCGACGGACAGGCCCAGGCCCAGCGCGGCCTCGTAGAGCAGGATCGCGCCCTTCTGGCCGCCGGTGGCCGCGCCGACGATGACCGACAGGGCGGTGGCGATGAAGAAGGCGTTGCCCAGGCCCCAGACGGCGCGCAGGCCGACGAGTTGGCCGATGCTGCCGGCGAGCGCGCAGAGGGCGGTGGCCAGCACGATCAGCGCCAGGCCGCCGACGAGCGTGCGCTTCGCGCCGAACCGGGCCGAGGCGACGCCGGTGAACAGCATGGCCACGACCTGGACGCCCAGGTAGGAGGAGAAGAGCAGCGTCACCTGCGACGGCGTGGCGTGCAGCCCTTCGGCGATCGACAGCAGGATGGGGTCGACGAGCCCGATGCCCATGAACGCGATCACCGCGGCGAACGCCGTGACCCACACCTGACGGGGTTGGTCGAGGAATTTCACTTCGCCATCCTAACCGATTTTGGTTAGCGTAGCTAAGTAAGTGCGCTCACACTACGGTCTGGGGTGTGGATGCGGTGGTGTTCGACCTCGACGGCGTGCTGGTGGACTCCGAGCGGATGTGGGACGAGGTGCGGCAGGCCTTCGCCGCCCGGCACGGCGGCAGGTGGCTGCCCGCCGCGACCCGGGCGATGCAGGGCATGAGCACACCCGAGTGGGCGACGTACCTGGTGACCGAGGTGGGCGTCCGCCTGACCCCGGCCGAGGCGGCGGCGGGCGTGATCGGCGAGATGGCCGAGCGCTACGCGGAGGGGCCGCCCGTGCTGCCGGACGCGGTCGAGGTGGTGCGCGAGGTGGCGGCCCGGCGCCCGGTGGCCATCGCCAGCTCCTCGCCGCCGGTGCTGATCAAGTCGTTCCTCGCGGCCACCGACCTGACCGACGTCGTCCCGGTGGCGATCTCCAGCGAGCAGGCCGGCGCCGGCAAGCCCGCCCCCGACGTCTACCTCCTGGCCGCCTCGAAGCTCGGCGTCGACCCGGCCCGCAGCGCGGCGGTCGAGGACTCGACCAACGGCCTGCGCGCCGCCCTGGCCGCCGGCATGACCGTCTACGCCGTGCCGAACCCCCACTTCCCGCCGGACCCGGCCGTGCTGGCGCACGTCACGGTCCTGCCGCGGCTCGCCGACCTCCCCGCGGCGCTGGCCACCGCCTAACGTGCCCACCATGGAACGACGAGTCGCGGTGGTCACGGGTGCGGCGCGGGGGATCGGCGCCCGGGTGGCGCGGGTGTTGCGCGAGGACGGGTACGAGGTGGTCGGGTTCGACCTCGTGGAGACCGAGGGCGGGGTGGTGGGCGACGTGTCGTCGCCCGACGACGTGGCCCGGCTCGCCGAGCGGGTCGGGGAGAGGGTCGACGTGCTGGTCAACAACGCCGGCATCGCGACGATCGTGCCGTTCGAGGACACGTCGTTGGACCAGTGGCAGCGGGTCCTGGCGGTCAACCTGACCGGGCCGTTCCTGCTCACGCGGGCGCTCGGCCGGGCGATGCTCGCGCGCGGCCGGGGGTCGGTGGTCAACATCGCGTCCGTGGCCGGGTTGCGCGGGGTCGCGGACCGGGCCGCGTACAACACCACCAAGCACGGGCTGATCGGGATGACGCGTACGCTCGCCGTGGAGTGGGGCGGGCGCGGGGTCCGGGTGAACGCGGTGTGCCCCGGTTGGGTGAAGACCGAGATGGACGTCGAGTCGCAGGCCGGCGGGCACTACGACGACGAGGACATCACCGACCACGTGCCCATGGGCCGGTTCGCCACCCCCGACGACATCGCGCAGGCCGTCGCCTTCCTGGCCGACCCGGCCCGCAGCGGCTTCGTCAACGGCGTCGCCCTGCCGGTGGACGGCGGGTGGACGGCCGACGGGTCGTGGCGGTCGCTGCGGCTCTCGAAGCGCTGAACCCCCTGCGCCCGGCCGGGCGCAGGGGGTTCGCCCCGCTCGCTCAGCGCTCCACGTCGCCGCGGATGAACGCCTCGACCGCCTCGTGCGCCTCGGAGTCCGAGTACTGCACCGGCGGGGACTTCATGAAGTACGACGACGCGGACAGGATCGGGCCGCCGATCCCCCGGTCGAGGGCGATCTTCGCGGCGCGGACCGCGTCGATGATGATGCCCGCCGAGTTCGGCGAGTCCCACACCTCGAGCTTGTACTCCAGGTTCAGCGGCACGTCGCCGAACGCCCGGCCCTCCAGCCGCACGTACGCCCACTTGCGGTCGTCCAGCCACGCCACGTAGTCGGACGGGCCGATGTGGACGTTGCGCTTGCCCAGGTCGCGGTCGACCTGCGAGGTCACCGCCTGGGTCTTGGAGACCTTCTTGGACTCCAGCCGCTCCAGCTCCTTCATGTTCAGGAAGTCCATGTTCCCGCCCACGTTGAGCTGCATCGTGCGGTCGAGCTGCACGCCGCGGTCCTCGAACAGCTTGGCCAGCACGCGGTGCGTGATGGTCGCGCCGACCTGGGACTTGATGTCGTCGCCGACGATCGGCACGCCGGCCGCGCGGAACTTCTCCGCCCACTCCGGGTCGGAGGCGATGAACACCGGCAGGGCGTTGACGAACGCCACCCCGGCGTCGATCGCGGCCTGCGCGTAGAAGCGGTCCGCCTCCTCCGAGCCGACCGGCAGGTACGACACCAGCACGTCGGCCTCGGCGTCGCGCAGCGCCTGCGCCACGTCCACCGGTTGCTCGTCGGACTCCTCGATGGTCTCCCGGTAGAACCGGCCGAGGCCGTCGAGCGTGTGCCCGCGCTGCACGGTGACGCCGAGCGGCGGCACGTCGGCGATCTTGATCGTGTTGTTCTCGCTCGCCCCGATGGCCTCGGACAGGTCGGTGCCGACCTTCTTGGCGTCCACGTCGAACGCGGCGACGAACTCGATGTCGCCCACGTGGTACTCACCGAACCGCACGTGCATCAGACCGGGCACGCGCGTGCCCGGGTCCGCGTCGCGGTAGTAGTGGACGCCCTGCACCAGCGACGCCGCGCAGTTGCCGACCCCGACGATGGCCACTCGAACAGTGCGGCGGTTGTCGCCCATGCCGAGTCCTCCTTAGTTCTTCCGTGCTGTATTCGGGGGGTTAGTGGTCCCGCTCGCGCTGTTCGGCCTGCTCGTGGGCGATCAGCTCGTTCAACCACCGCACCTCGCGCTCGGTGCTCTCCAGCCCGAGCCGGTGCAGCTCCCGGGTGTACCGGTCGATGCGCTCGCTGGTAGCCGATAACGAGGTGCGCAGACCTTCGCGGCGCTCCTCGACGCGGCGCCTGCGTCCTTCGAGGATGCGCATCCTGATCTCTGCCGGGGTCCGGGAGAAGAACGCCAGGTGGACGCCGAACGAGTCGTCGTCCCACGTCTGGGGACCGGCGTTGGCCAGTAGTTCGGCGAACCTCTCCTTGCCCTCGGCGGTGAGCTTGTACACCTTGCGCGCCCGGCGGCCCCAGCGGGCCGAGTCGTCCTCGGGCACTTCCTCGACGATGAGGCCGCTGCGTTGCAGCTTGCGCAACGTGGGGTACAGCGTCCCGTAGGAGAACGCGCGGAACGCCCCCAGCAGCTCGTGCAAGCGTTTGCGCAGCTCGTAGCCGTGCATGGGCGCTTCGTGCAGCAGGCCGAGCACCGCGAACTCCAGCACGGGGCACCTCCGCTCCAGTGAGCGCCGATGGGTGTCGTCAGTATATCGGTGCGATACATCCGCGCATGCCGATGCGGTGTCGTGTGGCACACAGCCACCCCTGCCTTCGGGCCACTGCCCTGAACGGCCCATCGAGGAGCTTGGGGCGGCACGTACTCTGGTCGTCGTGTCGACCCAACGCCAGGTCGTGGACTACGCCTTGCAGCGCCGTGCGCTGCTGGCGGAGGTCTACGCGGGCCGAGTGGGCACGATGGAGGTCTGCGACGCGAGCCCGTACCTGCTGCGAGCTGCGAAGTTCCACGGCCGGCCGAGCGACGTGACGTGCCCGGTGTGCCGCAAGGAGCCGCTCACCCTCGTGTCCTGGGTCTACGGCGACGAGCTCAAGCACGCGGCCGGGTCCGCGCGCACCGTCGATGAGCTGGCCCGCATGGCGACCCTCTACGAGGAGTTCACCGTGTACGTGGTCGAGGTTTGCCGCACATGTAGTTGGAACCACCTGGTGCAGTCATACGTCCTGGGAACGCGTGGCCTGAACTCTGGCAAGCCGCGCAGGAGGACCGCGGCGGAGTGACACTGCTCCGGCCACGGGCGCCGCTCCGGCGAGGAGCAGCGGCGTACGACCACCGAACCGCGTGCACCCGCACGCCGGTCTGGGAGGCCATTTCGTGAACGACCAGCATGACGACAGGCATCGTGGCGCGGAGCCGCAATGGCCGACCGGGGAGGACCCGGACGGCGGCGGCCACCCACCGCGCCACGGCGTCGGGGATCAGCCGGAGCGTCCGAACACCCCGCCAGGTGGTTTCGCGCGCGCTCCGATGGACGGCCCCGGCCCGCGACAGGGCACCCCGCCCGGGGGGTTCGCCCGACCGGGCACCCCACCCGGCGGCATCCCCCGGGGCGGCCCGCCCCCGCGCCGGATGGTCGGGCCCAACGGCCCGGTGGGACCCGGCGGCCCGGTGGGCCAAGGCGGTCCCGTGCCGGGTGGCCGGCCCGGCGGCCCGCCGACCGGTCCCGGCGGACGACCCGGCGTGCCCGACGGCCCGGCGGCCGCCGGCAGCGTGCCCGGCGGACCGCCCCAGCGGCCGAACACCCCTCCCGGCGGCCTGCGCCGACCCGGCGGTCCCGGCGGCCCGGTGCCGCCCGGCGGCCGGCCGCCCGTGGGCGGACCCGGCGGTCCGCGCCGACCCGGGGGACCCGGCGGCCAGCCGCCCCGGCGCCCCGGCGAGGAGCCGACGGACCTGTTGCCGCCGGTCTACCAGACCACGCCGCGCGAGCCCGAGCTGCTGACCCACCGCGAGGACGAGGTCGAGCTGGAGCCGTTCTACGACGACGAGTACGACGAGGAGCTGACCGAGGAGGAGGCCCGCGCCGTGCGCCGCAAGAAGCTCTGGCGCCGCGTGCGCCGCACCGCCTACGTGGCCTTCGGGCTGATGCTGCTGGCCCCCGTCGTCGCGTTCGCCATCGCGTACCAGGTCGTCGAGGTGCCGAACCCGGAGGCCGTCGCGGCCGACCAGAACAAGGCGATCACCATCCTCTACGCCGACGGCACGGAGATGGCCAAGATCGCCCCGGACGGCGCGAACCGCACCCTGGTCAAGGCCGAGGACATCCCGGACACGATCAAGCACGCGATCATGGCCGCCGAGGACCCGACGTTCGAGACGAACCCGGGCTTCGACCTGCGGTCCATCGCCCGCGCGGCGTGGTACCAGGTGACCGACCGCGAGTCCGGCGGCTCCGGCCTGACCCAGCAGTACGTGAAGAAGGCCACGGACAAGGACCAGGAGACGATCAGCCGCAAGTTCAACGAGATGGTCATCGCGTACAAGATGTCCCAGCAGCAGGACAAGGACGCGATCATGACCGCCTACCTGAACACGATCTACTTCGGGCGGTCCGCCTACGGCATCAAGACCGCGGTCAAGGAGTACTTCGGCCTGGACGACCTGAACCAGGTCACCTACTCCCAGGCCGCGCTGCTCGCGGGCATGATCCAGAACCCCGGCAAGTCGGAGAACCCGACCTACCGGGAGGACCGCTGGAACTACGTGATGAACCAGCTGCTCAACTTCGGCTGGATCGACCAGCAGTACCGGACGACGGAGCCGGTCGCGGTGCCGATCGACATCACGGAGAAGTCGGGCCTGAGCGGTCCGCGCCTGCACATCCGCGAGCAGGTCCTGCAGGAGATGGAGTCGGAGAAGGTCAACTGGGGCCAGGAGAAGTCCCAGCAGCTCGGCGTGACCGTCCACACCACGATCGACCCGCCGAAGCAGCAGGCGGCCGAGGACGCGGTGCGCGAGATCATGGGCCCGCAGCCCAAGGAGCTGCGGTCCTCGCTCAGCGCGATCGACCCGCAGACCGGCGCGGTGCTGGCGTACTACGCGGGCGAGGACGGCACGGGCCTGGACTACGCCCGCAACACGCTCCAGGAGGCCGGCTCGTCGTTCAAGCCGTTCGACCTGGTGGCGGCGCTGAAGGCGGGCAAGGGCCTCGGCTCGACCTACGACGGCCGCTCGCCGAAGAAGTTCGACCTCGGCGGCACCAGCATCACGATCCGCAACGCCTCCGACCCGTCGAACTCCTGCGGTGAGAAGTGCCCCATCCGCGAGGCGATGCGGATGTCGCTGAACACCGTGTTCTACGAGATGGTGATCGAGATCGGCACCCAGCCGGTCGCCGACGCCGCCCACGCGGCGGGCATCCCGAAGACGGTCGAGGTGCAGGGCACGAAGAAGGACCTGCTGGTCAACGAGAACGGCGGCGCGCCGAACGTCGGTATCGCCATCGGCGGCGGCGAGGCGCAGGTCCGGCCGTTCGACATGGCCTCGGCCTACGCCACGTTCGCGGCCCGGGGCACCTACCACGAGCCGTTCTTCATCTCGAAGATCACCAACTCCGAGGGCAAGGCGGTCTACCAGCACGTCGACGTGTCGCGGCAGGCGTTCGACCCGGACCCGCAGATGAACCAGGACATCGCCGACAACGTCACCGAGTCGCTCAAGCCGGTGCTGACCTACTCGAAGATCCCGTGCGCGGGTCGCGAGTGCGCGGGCAAGACCGGCACCCACGAGCTGCCCGACGACGCCAGCCAGAACTCGAAGGCGTGGATGGTCGGCTACACACCGTCGCTGTCCGCGTCGGTGTGGGTGGGTCGCGACGAGGGCAACGTGGCGTTGAAGGACGCCAAGGGCAACCCCGTCTTCGGTGGTGGCCTGCCGGGTCAGATCTGGAAGAAGTTCATGGACAAGGCCCTGGAGGGCACTCCGCCGGAGCCGTTCCCGAAGGCCCGGAAGCTGTACCAGTTCGACAACCCCAAGCCGACGACCACCGCGCCGCCCACCACGACCACCCCCAAGGAAGACGAGAACCGCGACAACCCGCCGACGACCACCGAGCCGACGCGGCAGTCGACCACGACGACGACCCCGACCCGGCCGACCCGGCCGTGCGGCATCGTCGGCTGCCCGACCGGCACGACCACGTCGGACGAGAACGAGCCGCCCAACCCGATCGGCAACGGCGCGCCACCGACGGGGTGAGCGCCCCGCACGTGGTGGAGGAGGCCCGATCCGGCAGCACGCCGGGTCGGGCCTCCTCGCGTCGCGGAACCGAACCCGGGGGCCGTGCCGCGGGCGGACCTCACATCCCCTGTTGACCGGTGCCCGTAGCATCCGTCCCCGTGGCCAGCCCCTCGGAGCCCTCGCGGGCGAACGCCGACGACACCGACTCGCTCACCCCGGCGGAGCGGGTCAACCCGACCTGGACCGAACCGCTGGCGCGGGCGGCGAGCAAGCCGCTGGGCGGACCGGTCGGCCGGCACGCGTCGGTCGGGCGGCACTGGTTCTGGACGCCGCTGCGCGTCGTGCTGCTGTTCGCGGTCGTGACCCTCGCGCTGGCGTGGTTCCAGAAGTCGCCGTGCATCCAGCAGTACGTGGACGACAACGGCGTGGTGCAGCTCGACTGGCGGGGCAGCAAGCAGTTCACCGCGATGTGCTACTCCGACACCGTGCCGCTCTACACGGCGGAGCGGCTGGACAAGCCGGACACGTTCCCCTACAAGACCTCCTGGGTGGACGACGAGGGCAAGCCGACGGCGCACGTGCGGTACATGGAGTACCCGGTGCTGACGGGCATGTTCCAGCTGCTCAACGCCCGCATGGCGCAGGGCTGGACGGTGATCGCGTCGTCCGGGTGGCTGCCGAACCCGATGACCGTCATCGTCTACTTCAACATCACCGCCCTGTGGCTGGCGCTGGCCTGGCTGGTGACCGCGTACGCGGTGGCGCAGCTCGCCAGGCGGCGACCCTACGACGCCGTGCTGGTGGCGGTGTCGCCGCTGGTGATCGTGCACGCGTTCACCAACTTCGACACGCTCGCCACGGCGTTCGCGACCGCGGGCATGCTGGCGTGGGCGCGCAAGAAACCCCTGCTGGCCGGCGTGCTGCTCGGGCTGGGCGGCGCGGCCAAGCTCTACCCGTTGTTCCTGCTCGGGCCGTTGCTGCTGCTGTGCTGGCGGTCCGGCAAGCTGCGGGCCGGGTTCACCACGCTGGGCGCGACCCTGGTGACGTGGGCGGCGGTGAACGCGCCGATCGCGTTGCTGTACCCCGCCGGGTGGCGCGAGTTCTTCCGGCTCAACACCGAGCGCGGCGTGGACCCGGACTCGCTCTACAACGTGATCGCGCAGTGGACCGGGTGGCAGGGCTTCGACCCGGGGTTGGCGCACGGCCAGGCGCCCGAGGTGCTGAACACGGTCAGCGCGGCGCTGTTCCTGGTGTGCTGCGCGGCGATCGGGTTCGTGACCATGACCGCGCCGCGCCGGCCGCGGTTCGCGCAGCTCGCGTTCCTGGTGGTGGCCGCGTTCCTGCTCACCAACAAGGTGTGGAGCCCGCAGTACTCGCTGTGGCTCGTGCCGCTCGCGGTGCTCGCGCTGCCGCGGTGGAAGCTGCTGCTGGCGTGGATGACGGTGGACGCGCTGGTCTGGGTGCCGCGGATGTTCTTCTACCTGGGCGAGGACAACAAGGGGCTGCCGATCGACTGGTTCCTCGGCGCGGTGGTGGCGCGGGACGTCGCGGTGGTCGTGCTGTGCGCGTTCATCGTGCGCGAGATCTACCGGCCGGACCTGGACAAGGTCCGGCAGGCGGGCGACGACGACCCGTGCGGCGGTGTCGTGGACGGCGCGCCGGACCGGTTCGCGCTGCGGTTCGGCCGGCGTGGGCAGGAGCCCGCGCCGGTCGGCGCGGGCGTGGGTTCGGGCTCGGGCGGCTGAGCCGGCCGGGCTAGCCGGCGGGCGCGGGAGCCGGTCGACGACGGGTGGGCTTGAGGTCGGAGAACGTGACCTCCGACCTCAGGAACACCACGAACAACGCCACCAGCAGCGCCGCCCGGCCCCACACGCCGATCACCACGGCCTGCGCCGAGAACCCGTCGTAGATGCCCGACGGCTCGCCGAACTCGATCGCGTAGTACCAGCGGAAGATGCCGACGCCCATCGCCAGGTCGGCCAGGAAGTACGCCGCCACCCAGCCCCAGTTGACCCGCAGCAGCACGAACATCGGCACCAGCCACAGCGTGTACTGCGGCGAGTGCACCTTGTGCAGCAGCAGGAACCCGCACAGCATGGCCGCCGACACCGGCACCCACGGGTAGCTGCCCTCGCGCCGGTAGCGCCGCCACCCGAGCCAGCACGCCAGCGCGAACGACAGCAGGATGCCGACCGGCGACAGCACGCCGACCAGCGACTGCATGACCCCGTCGGCCATGAACGGGCGCATCGCCCAGAACCAGATCGAGTTCGTGGTGATGTCCACCCGCCGCAGGCCCTGGAACGCGAACGACGCCTTCCAGCCCTCCAGCCCGGCCACCATGAACGGCAGGTTGATCAGCACCACCGTGTTCACCGCCGCCAGGGCCACCTTCACCGCGCCCACGACGTCGTAGCGCGACCCCTCCGGCAGCTCCCGGCCGCCCGGACCGCCGGTCAGCACGTACAGGCACAGCGGCAGCACGAAGATCGCCGGGTAGATCTTGAACGCGAACCCGATGCCCAGCAGCACGGACGCGACCACCGCGCGGCGCAGCAGCGGCTGCTCCCGCCGCCCCCAGCCGCGGTGCACCACGTACACCGCCGCCACCGCGCAGAACACGACCGGCAGGTCCCAGTTGTGGAACGCGTACAGCACCATCGGCGGGCCGATCGCCCAGACCAGCGCCCGCCAGCGGCTCAGCTTGCCCAGCAACCAGCCCGTGGCCAGCCCGAACGGCGCCATCAGCAGGGCCGAGAACAGCAGGAACGCCGCGTCGGTGTGCGCGAAGATCGCGCCCGCCCAGATCAGCAGGCCGGTCAGCACCGGGTACTCGACCACGCCGCCGATCAGCACGCCCTGGCTGTCGATGCTGCCGTGCACGTAGGGGAACACGTGCCGGTCCACGTCCCGGCCGATCCACAGGTGCTGGATGTCGGAGTAGCAGACGTCGGCCTTGTTGCGCTCCTCGTAGTCGGGCGCGCTGCGGCCCCACTGGTCGAACTCGGGACCGGTGCACCGGTCCTTGTTGAGGAAGCCGGCGAACATCGTCAGCCCGCACAGGAGGACGACCGCGGCGAGCGCGACCCGGCCGAACCGCGGCAACCGCCGACCGGCGCCCGCGCCGTCCGGCACGGCCACCACCTCCCGTGTCACGCTCATCGGCCCAGGTGCTCGCGGAGGAACGCGATGTCCTCCGCTTGCCCTTCGTCCGGTGTCTCGACGAGCACCGGCGAGCCGGCCGCGGCGGCCACCGCGACCAGTTGCTCCGGGTCGATCGTGCCGGACGCGATGTTGGCGTGCCGGTCGCGCGCGGAGCCGAACTCGTCGCGCGAGCTGTTCAGGTGGACCAGGTCGATGCGCCCGGTGATGGCCTTGACCCGGTCCACGATGCCGACCAGGTCCTCGCCGGAGGCGAAGGCGTGGCACGTGTCCAGGCAGAACCCGGCGCCGAACTCGCCGACGGCGTCCCACAGCCTGCCGAGCATGTCGAACGTCCGCGCCATGGCGTTCTCGCCGCCCGCGGTGTTCTCGATCAGGATCGGGACCGCGAAGCCGCCGCTCTCGGCCTGCCGCTCGAACATCTTCCGCCAGTTCGCGATGCCCTCGCCCGGGTCCTCGCCCTTGGTGACGTGGCCGCCGTGCACGATCAGGCCCTTGGCGCCGACCTTCGCCGCCGCCTCGGCGTGCTGGAGCACGATCTTGCGGGACGGGATCCGGATCCGGTTGTTGAGCGACGCGACGTTCGCCAGGTACGGCGCGTGGACGAAGACGTCCAGGTCGGAGGCCAGCAACCCGTCGGTCTGGGGGTGCGGCTGCGGAGCCTTCCACCCCTGCGGGTCGGCCAGGAAGAACTGGACCACGTCGGCACCGCGTTCGACGGCGGCGCCGAGCGGGTCGTCGTCGCGGACGTGGGCCCCGATGCGCATGACTGTGCAGGGTAGTCGGGCCCTGCAACGCCCCGGCGACCACCGCCGATAGGAATTTCGTCAGCGAGGGATGGCCCGCGTCACCATCAGCGCCTACGCTCGTTACTTGTAAGTAGGAAACGAAGAACGCGGGCAGCACGCCAGGAGGCCAGACATGCGGATCCGGCTCACGCGACCGGCGCGCGCGGCGGCTGTCGTGCTCGCGGTCGGCCTGGCCGGCGCCGCGGCGGGTTCCGGGTCGGCCGCGGCCGCCGAACCGGTCGTCGTGGGCAGCTGCGCGACGACCGTCCAGGGCGCGCCCGGCACGCCGGTGTCGCTCAGCCCGGCCGCGGTGCTCGACCCGGTCGTGCAGCTCATCCGGGCCGTCCCGCTGCTGGGGCCGCCGCTCGCCGAGCCGTTCGCCCGGACGTTCTCGGCCCTGCCGCCCATCCCCGTGGGCGCGATCCCCACCGGCACGGGCGTCATCACCGGCGGCGAGATCGCGAACAAGGTCAACGCCGAGCTGGCCGGGCTGCCGCTGCTCGGGCCGATCATCGTCACCCTCTCGAACGGCGTGCGCACCGAGCTGACCAGGCTGTGCGGCATCACCGTGCAGGGCGTCAACACCGTCGCCGCACCCGTCCAGGACGGCTCCAAGGCGCTGGCCGACCTCTCCGGGCAGGCCACCGGGCAGCTGCCCGGCCTGCCCGGCGTGCCGGGCGGCAAGCCCGCGCCCACCCAGCCCCCGCAGACCGGCCGGCCGGGCGCGAACCCCGGCACCCCGTCACCCGGCGGCACCCCGCCCGCCCAGTCCCCGGTGACCGGCCCGGTCGGCGGCGTCGGCGGGCTCGACGTGCCGCTGTACGGCACGAACCCGTGGGGCGGCAACTTCGGCCGCGTGCCGCTCTTCAGCTACGGCGCCCTGCCGTTCGCCGTCCCCGGCCAGTACGCGCCGTCACCGGGCGTGCGCTACGGCGGCGGCGTCAGCGGCTACCGCCCGGGCTACGGCGTGCCCGGCGACCCCGACGCCGACAGCGTGCACACCGCCGGTCGCGCCCAGGCGCTGCCCGGCGTCGGCCGAATGGGCGGCGGCGTGGCGGCTCCCGTGCTGCTGGCCGTGCTGCTGCTGGCGTGCGTGACGGGCGCGCTGGTGCGCACCTGGGTGCTGCGCCGGGCCACCGCCTGAGAGCACTCCCCGGACCACCAGCTCAAAGGCGCCGGCCACCGTTTGTTACCCTTCACGGGTTGCTGACGCGACGACCCTCCTGCCACGGAACGTCCGTGGCCGCCGAGTCCACAGGAGGTGAGTGGTCTTCATGCGTCATTACGAAGTGATGGTCATCCTCGACCCCAGTCTCGACGAGCGCACGATCGCGCCGTCCCTTGACACGTTCCTCAACGTCATCCGCACCACGGGTGGCAACGTGGAGAAGGTCGAAGTGTGGGGCAAGCGCCGCCTGAGCTTCGAGATCAAGAAGAACTCCGAGGGCATCTACGCCGTCCTCGACCTGATCTCGACCCCGGACGCGGTGAAGGAGCTGGACCGCCAGCTCGGCCTGCAGGAGACGGTGCTCCGGACGAAGGTCATCCGCCGCGAGCCCGCCAAGGCCGCCAAGGCCACCGCCAAGGTCTAGGAGCGCCCCGAACATGGCAGGCGAGACGACGATCACGGTGGTCGGCAACCTGACCGCCGATCCGGAACTCCGGTTCACCCAGTCCGGCGCCGCGGTGGCGAGCTTCACCGTGGCCTCCACCCCCCGCACGTTCGACAAGGCGAGCGGTGAGTGGCGCGACGGTGAGGCGCTGTTCCTGCGGTGCAACGTGTGGCGGCAGGTCGCGGAGAACGTGGCCGAGTCGCTCACCCGCGGCTCGCGCGTGCTCGTGACCGGGCGGCTGCGCCAGCGCTCCTTCGAGACGAAGGAAGGCGAGAAGCGCACCGTCATCGAGCTCGAGGTCGACGAGATCGGCCCCTCGCTGCGCTACGCGACCGCCAAGGTCAACAAGGTGAGCCGGGGTGACGGCGGCGGCGGCTTCGGCGGCGGCGGCCAGTCCCGCGGCGGCGGCGCGCCCGCCGACGACCCGTGGGGCTCCGCGCCCCCGGCCGGCTCCGGTGGCTTCGCCGACGAGCCGCCCTTCTAGACCGGCACCGGTCCACCTCACACTTCACTGCGTAAGACCAGGAGTTCACACATGGCCAAGCCGCCTGTGCGCAAGCCCAAGAAGAAGGTCTGCGCGTTCTGCAAGGACAAGAACGCCAACCTGATCGACTACAAGGACACCACCCTGCTCCGGAAGTACATCTCGGACCGGGGCAAGATCCGCGCCCGCCGGGTCACCGGCAACTGCTCCCAGCACCAGCGCGACGTCGCGGTCGCCGTCAAGAACGCCCGCGAGATGGCGCTGCTGCCCTACACCTCGACGGCTCGCTGAGAAAGGGGACGGCATCGTGAAGCTCATCCTCACCGCTGACGTGACCGGCCTCGGCGGCCCCGGCGACATCGTCGAGGTCAAGGACGGCTACGGCCGCAACTACCTGCTGCCCCGCGGCCTGGCGATCGTCGCCACCAAGGGCGCGGCCAAGCAGGTCGAGGTCATCCGCCGGGCGCAGGAGACCCGCCGGGTCCGCGACCTGGACCACGCCAAGGAGATCAAGGCCTCCCTGGAGGGCCTCGGCTCCGTGACGCTCAAGGCCAAGGCCGCGGCGGGCTCGAAGAAGCTGTTCGGCTCCGTCACCTCGGCCGACGTCGTGTCGGCCGTGCGCGCGGCCGGCGGCCCCACGCTGGACAAGCGGGCCGTCGAGATCGCGGGTCACATCAAGACCCTCGGCAAGCACTCGGTGAACGTCCGGCTGCACCCGGAGGTCACCGTGTCGCTGTCCGTCGAGGTCGCGAACGTCGGCTGAGCGGGCCGCGAAGCGCCGTTCGACCAGGTGTTCTGGTCGGGCGGCGCTTTCGCTTGTCCGGCTGTGGACAACTGATGTGACACGTCGGGCGCGACACGCCGTGCCGGCGGTTACACGCGACACGCCGAGGGTGTGACGAAGGACTTTTCCACACAGTTATCCACAGGCACTGAGCAGGCAAAACTTTTGTCTGGGGCCGAGTTGTACCCAGGTTGTCCACAGCTTTCCCCAGGGCTGTGGTCAGCTCGGCGCAGCCATCCCCAGGCTGTCCACCGAGTTGTCCACAGGATCGTTTGCCTACGCCATCCAGGTGGCTCTAGCGTCGCTGGATCGCGGGCGTGGCGCGCCGGGATTGTCGGTGCCACGGGGTAGAACATCCGCACGGAGCAGATTGGGGTGAGCTCACGGTGGCGCTGGTGGACGACCGGGGCATGGCAGAGCCCGGCTTCGAACGGCAGCCGCCGCAGGACCTCGCCGCCGAGCAGTCGGTGCTGGGCGGCATGCTGCTGAGCAAGGACGCGATCGCCGACGTGGTCGAGGTCCTCGCGCCCAACGACTTCTACCGGCCGGCGCACCAGGCCGTGTACGACTGCATCCTCGACCTCTACGGCCGGGGCGAGCCGGCCGACCCGATCACCGTGTCCGCCGAGCTGGAGCGGCGGGGCGAGCTGCTGCGCGTGGGCGGCGCGCCGTACCTGCACACGCTGATCGCGACCGTGCCGACGGCCGCCAACGCCTCCTACTACGCCGAGATCGTGGCCGAGAAGGCCGTGCTGCGGCGGCTGGTCGAGGCGGGCACCAGGATCGTCCAGCTCGGCTACAACGGGGCCGAGGGCGCGGACGTGGACGAGGTGGTGGACCGGGCGCAGGCGGCGATCTACGAGGTCACCGAGCGCCGCACCACCGAGGACTACGTGGTGCTGGAGGAGCTGCTCCAGCCGACCATGGACGAGATCGACGCGATCGCCTCGCGCGGCGGCTCGTCGCTCGGCATCCCGACCGGCTTCGCGGACCTGGACGAGCTGACCAACGGCCTGCACCCCGGCCAGATGATCATCGTCGCGGCCCGGCCGGGTGTCGGCAAGGCGCTCGCGCTCGACACGCCGCTCGCCACGCCCACCGGGTGGACGACCATGGGCGAGGTGGCCGTCGGAGACCGGTTGATCGGCGCGGACGGGCGACCGACCACCGTGGTGGCCGCGACCGATGTGATGCACGGCAGGCCCTGCTACGAGGTCGAGTTCTCGGACGGTTCCGTGCTCGTGGCCGATGCCGAGCACCAGTGGCTGACCGAGACGCGCGCATCACGTCGCTCGGCGCAGGAGGCCACGACCCGGTTCGGGCGCCGGCACGTCGTGCCGGGCGGCATCCGCACCACCGCGGAGATCGCGGCGACCCTCCGGTGCGGGACGGCGGACCGGAGGCTGAACCACTCGGTGGCGAACGCCCGGGCGCTGGATCTGCCGGAGGCGGCGCTGCCCGTCGGCCCGTACACGCTCGGCGCGTGGCTGGGTGACGGGCACTCGGCAGGCGCCAGGCTCACCACGGCCGACCCCGAGATCGTGTGGAACATCGAGGCCGAGGGCTACGAGGTGGTGCCCCAAGGCGGTCTCCTCTACGGTATCCGCCTGCCCGCGGCGGGTGCCGTGGGCGTCCGCGAGTGCGTCGTGTGCGGCACCGCGTTCACACCGAAGACCTCGCAGGTCAAGACGTGCGGCCGAAGCTGCGGCGGCAGGTCGCGCTTCATCTCGGACCCCGTGCCAGCACCGACCTGCCCGGACTGCGGTGCTCCGACCTCGGGCCTGCGCCGGTGCCAGGGCTGCCACCACGACCACGGCACCGTCCAGGCGCTCCTGCGCGGGCTCGGCGTGCTGGGCGACAAGCACATCCCGGCCGCCTACCTGCGGGCGTCGATCGCGCAACGGCGAGCGCTCCTCGCCGGGTTGCTGGACACCGACGGCACGGTGACCGCCGGCGGTTCCGTGCAGTTCTCGGTGACGAACGCACGGCTGGCCGAGAACGTCCGCGAACTCGTGGTGAGCCTCGGCTACCGGTGCTCGGTCAGCACCAAGCGGGTTCGCGGACGCAGCGAGGAGACGTCCACCGCCTACACCTTGACCTTCGGCACGGAGGACGACGTGTTCGGCCTCGAGCGCAAGCGGCTCTTGCTGAAGGAACGGCGTCGTGCCCGCGACACGGTTCGGACCAGGTCGCGGTTCATCGTGGACGTCCGCCCGATCGCGAGCGTGCCGGTGCGGTGCGTGGAAGTGGACAACCACGACCACCTGTACCTCGCGGGACGATCCATGATCCCGACCCACAACTCGACCCTGGGACTCGATTTCGCCAGGTCGTGCTCGGTGAAGCACGGGTTGACCAGCGCGATCTTCTCGCTGGAGATGTCGCGCACGGAGATCGTCATGCGCATGCTGTCGGCCGAGGCGCGGATCCGGCTCGGGGACATGCGCGGTGGGCGGATGAGCGACGACGACTGGACGCGGTTGGCGCGGCGGATGAGCGAGATCAGCGAGGCGCCGCTGTTCGTCGACGACTCGCCGAACCTGACCATGATGGAGATCCGGGCCAAGGCGCGGCGGTTGAAGCAGCGCCACGACCTGCGGCTCGTGGTGGTCGACTACCTCCAGCTCATGTCGTCGGGCAAGCGCTCCGAGTCCCGTCAGCAGGAGGTCTCGGAGTTCTCCCGGAACCTGAAGCTGATCGCCAAGGAGCTGGAGGTCCCGGTGATCGCGATCAGCCAGCTGAACCGCGGGCCGGAGCAGCGGACCGACAAGCGGCCCCAGCTCTCCGACCTGCGCGAGTCCGGCTCGCTGGAGCAGGACGCCGACATGGTCATCCTGATCAACCGGCCGGACGCGTGGGAGCGCGACGACCCCCGGGCGGGCGAGGCGGACCTGATCATCGCCAAGCACCGCGCCGGCCCGACCGCCACGATCACCGTCGCGCACCAGCTGCACTACAGCCGGTTCGCCGACCTCGCCCAGGGCTGACCGTCGCCCCGACCGCGACGGGTGTCGGGGCGGCGGTCGTCAGGCGGCCGGTGTCACTTCAGGTGCCGGTCGAAGAAGCGGTTGCCGTCGTCCGCCTCGAAGGCGGGCACGCCGGTGTGGCCGCCCATGTTGGCGTGCAGCGTCTTCTCCCGGGAGCCGAAGGCGTCGAACAGGTCCAGGGCCAACTGCCGGTCGTTGCCCTCGTCGTCCCACTGCAGCAGGACCTGCAGCGGGATGGTGACCTGCCGGGCCTCCGCGAACATGCGGCGCGGCACGTAGCTGCCGGCGAACAGGAGGGCGGCCTTGACGCGCGGCTCGACTGCGGCCAGGCGGACGCCGATGGCGATCACCCCGCCCGAGTAGCCGACCGGGCCGCCGATCCCGGGCACGTCGAGCACGGCGTCGAGCAGGGCCCGCCACTCGGGGACCGCCTGCTCGACCAGCGGGAGGACGAGGCGGTCCACGATCTCGTCCACCGGCTCGCCGGCCGTGATCGCCCGGCGCAGGTCGGCGCGGGCCCGGTCGGCGGACGGGGACCGGGGGCGGTCGCCGCTGCCGGGCAGTTCGAGGGTGGCCGCGGCGTAGCCGGCGGCCGCGGCGTGCCGGGCGCGGGCGGACACCCGGGGGTACATCCGGCGCAGGTCGCCGGGGTGGCCGACCAGGATCAGCGGGGCCGGTTCGGGGGCGGCTTCGGGCGTCCAGAGGATGCCGGGGATCGCGCCGAGGGTGAACTCGCGTTCGAGGACGCCGTCGTCGAGGCGTCGTTCGGAGGTGAACAGCACGGTCGTGCCTTTCGGGAGTGCCGGCGGCGCTCCCGGACGACCTATCGCCCGACCGTGACCCCGGAGAGGAGCACCCCTGTCGACTGGTTCACGGGTACCACCTCCTCGGTCTCTCGCACGGCCTCCGGGAACCTAGCAGTGGTGGCCGCGGGGCGCGAACGGCTTTCCGGCGCGTCAGCCCGGCTGGAAGAATTCGAGCATCCGCCGCGCGGCGTCCGGCGAGGTCAGCAGCTCGTGCAGGTCCGCGGACATCCGGGCGGCGGCGCCGGTGCGTTCGAACATCTCCCGCTCGTACTCCGCGACGGCGGTGGCGTGGTCGTCCGGGTGCGCGGCCAGCGCGAGGGCGAGCAGCGCGCCGTCGAGCAGCGCCATGTTGGCGCCCTCGCCGACCGGCGGCATCAGGTGCGCGGCGTCGCCGACCAGCGTGACGCCCGGTCTCGACGGCCAGGTCAGGCCGACCGGGAGGGTGGTGATCTTCCGGGGCGCGATCGTGTCGTCGCAGGCCGCGATCAGCGCGGTGATGCGCGGGTCCCAGCCGGCGAACAGCTCGATGAGGCGGGCCCGCGCGGCGGGCGGGTCGTCGAACGGGATGCCGCAGGTGGCGAGCCAGTCCTCGTCGGTGCGGTAGAAGTTGAGGCCGAGGCGCACGCGGCCGTCGCCGTTGCGCTGCGCGGCCAGGGACTGCCCGTCGCCGAGCACCCAGTAGTTGCCGCGCCCGACCATCGCGGCGAGGTCGGGGTGGGTGCGGTCGATGTCGGGGATGCCGAGTTCGACGGCGTGCCGGCCGGTGTGCGCGGGCCGGGCGTCGGTGAGCAGGGCGCGGACCCGGGAGTTCGCGCCGTCGGCGCCGACGAGCAGGTCGTACCGCGCGCTGCGGCCGTCGGCGAAGCGGAGCACGCCGTCGGCGGCGGACTCGAACGCGTGCCCCCAGCGCACCGCGCCGTCGGGGAGCGAGTCGAGCAGCAGGTCGCGCAGGTCGGCGCGGTCCACCTCGGGTCGCAGGAGCGGTGCGTCGTCGGGCGTGTCCTCCCGGAGCAGGAGGGTGCCGTCCGGTTCCAGGAGCCGCATGTCCTGACCTTCGCCGCGGGCGATCGCGTGGAACCCGTCGAGCAGGCCGGCCTCGCGCAGCGCCCGCTGCCCGGAGTGGATGTCGAGCATGCCGCCCTGGCCGCGCGCGTCGCGTGACGGTTCGCGTTCGTAGACCACGGCGTCGACGCCGTGCACGTGCAGCACGCGGGCCAGGGCCAGACCGCCCGGGCCGGCTCCCACGATGGCGATGTCCACGAGCGACCTCGATTCACTGTATCGGCTCGATACACCGTATCAGCGTCTACGGTGTATGGTCTGCGCCGTGGTGGTGTGGGAGCGGCCGGAGCCGCCGGAGCGCCCGGCGCCCGCCCCCCTGAGCCGGGAGCGGATCGTGCGGGCGGCGATCGGGCTCGCCGACGCGGACGGCCTGGACGCGGTGTCGTTGCGCAAGGTCGCGGCGGCGTTGGACGTGGGCCCGATGCGGCTGTACGGCTACATCGCCACCAAGGAGGACCTGCTCGACCTGATGGTGGACGCCGTCCAGGGCGAGATCACGCCGGTCGGGGACGGGTGGCGCGAGGTGCTGCGCTCCCTCGCCGACACCACGCGCCGGGCCGCGCACCGGCACGAGTGGCTCGCCGACCTGCTCGGCGGCCGGCCGCAGCTCGGCCCGAACGCGCTGGCGAGCGGCGAGGCCGTGCTGGCCGCGATGGGCGACGTCGACCTGGCGATCGTCGTGCCGGCGGTCGCCGCGGTCAACGCGTACGTGATCGGCGCGGTGCGCCGGGAGATCACCGAGCGGCGCGCCGAGCGGGCCTCCGGGATGGACCAGCGGCAGTGGCAGGCCACCCGCGGGCCGTACCTGCGGCGGGTCTTCGCCACGGGCCGGTTCCCCGCGCTGGCCGCGATGGTCCACGACGGCCCGCACCTCGACGCCGACGAGACCTTCCGGGCCGGGCTCGAGTTCGTCCTCGACGGCATCGGGGCCCGCATCGCGGCGCGCTGATCAGGTATCGAGAAGCGTCGGCGCGGGTCGGCACCTAGCCTGACCGGCATGGACCTCACGATTCACACCACGGTGCTGCCGCACGACGACCCGGACGCGTCCCTCGCCTTCTACCGCGACACCCTCGGCTTCGAGGTCCGCACCGACGTCGGCCAGGGCCGGATGCGCTGGATCACGGTCGGTCCCGCCGGGCAGCCCGACGTCTCCATCCTGCTCGCGCCGCCGGGGGCCGACCCCGGCATCACCGACGACGAGCGCCGCACCATCGCCGAGATGATGGCCAAGGGCACCTACGGCTGGATCCTGCTCGCCACCCGCGACCTCGACGGCACGTTCGAACGGGTGCAGGCGGGTGACGCCGAGGTGGTCCAGGAGCCGACCGAGCAGCCGTACGGGGTGCGCGACTGCGCGTTCCGGGACCCGGCGGGCAACCTCGTCCGCATCCAGCAGGTCGGCTGAGGGCGCCCGCCATGTGCCTTCCCGGGTGGGCGCGCGCCCGCATCGCGGCCCAGCGCACGGCGCACCTGGCGCGGCTGCGCCGGGTGCGCGACCGGATCGACCGCGAGCACGCGCGGCCGTTGGACGTCCTGGCGCTCGCCCGCGACGCGGGCCTCCCTCCCGGCGTCCTCAGCCGCGAGTTCCGCCGCGCGTACGGCAGGTCGCCGTACGCCTACCTCGTGGCGCGCCGCGCCGAACGGGCCGCGCTCGGACCGGTCAGGAATCGAGAAGCGCTGGTCAGGGCACCGGAAATAGCGTTGTCGGCATGACGAACATCGACTCCGTGATCCTCGACGTGACCGACGCCGACGCCGCCGCCCGCTTCTACCGGACGGCCTTCGACCTCGACGGCCTCGTCGTCCCCCGCGTCTCCGACGCACCGAGCACCGGCTTCCGCGGGTTCACCCTGGCGCTCACGGTCGCCCAGCCCTCCACCGTCGACAGCCTCGTCGCGACCGCCGTCGAGGCCGGCGCCACCACGATCAAGCCGGCCGCCAAGTCGCTGTGGGGCTACGGCGCGGTGGTCCAGGCGCCGGACGGCACCCTCTGGAAGGTCGCCACGTCGGCCAAGAAGGACACCGGCCCGGCCACCCGGCGCGTCGACGACGTCGTGCTGCTGCTCGGGGTCGCCGACGTGGCCGCGAGCAAGCGGTTCTATCTGGACCAGGGCTTCACCGCGGCGAAGAGCTTCGGCCGCATGTACGTCGAGTTCGCCACCGCGCCCGGTTCGATCACGCTCGCCCTGTACCGGCGCCGGGCGCTGGCGAAGACCGCCGGCGTCTCCCCGGAGGGCACGGGGTCGCACCGCATCGCGATCGTCGGCGACGCCGGGGCCTTCACCGACCCGGATGGCTTCGCGTGGCTGACCGCGGCGTCCGCGCGGCCCGCCGCCTGACCGGGACGGCGCCGGAGCGCGGTCCGACCGATCCCCGCACCAGCGGAACCGCGCATACGATCACAGGATGCCACCCGACGCGGCGCGGCGCAGCGACCGTTCGAGGCGGGCGATCCTCGTGGCCGCGTTGGAGCTGGTCGAGGCGCTCGGCTACTCGCGGTTGACCATCGAGGCGGTGGCGGCCCGCGCCGGGGTGGGCAAGCAGACGATCTACCGCTGGTGGCCGTCGAAGGGGCCGCTGCTGTTCGACGCGCTGGTGGAGTTCGGCCCCTCCGAGCCGGACGCGGCGCCGACCGGGGTGCTGGCGGTCGACCTCAAGCGCGAGCTGCGCGCCGCGGCGGAGGAGCTGGCCGAGCGGCGGTTCGACCAGGTGTGCCGGGTGCTGGTGCACGAGGCGCGCACGGACCTCGTGACGTTGCTGCTCATGCCGCGCCGGGTGCTGGTGGAGGAGCGGCTGCGGACCGCCCAGCGGCTGGGCGAGGTGCCGGCCGACGTGGACGTGTCGGCGGCGGCGGAGCTGCTGCTCGGGCCCGTCCACCAGCGGTGGTTCCTGCGGACCGCGCCGCTGACGGGCGAGTTCACCGACGCGGTCGTCGATCTCGTGATCCGGGCGCTGACGGCCCGACCATGATCGGTAGGGTTCGTCGATCATGGGGTACGCCGTGGTCGACGTGGAGACGACCGGGTTCGCGGCACGCGGTTCGGACCGGATCGTCGAGGTGGCCGTCGTCGGGTTGGACGCCGCGGGCCGGGTGACCGACGAGTGGTGCACCCTGCTCAACCCGAACCGCGACCTCGGGCCGCAGCACGTGCACCGCATCCGCGCGGCCGACGTGTGGCACGCGCCGACGTTCGCGCGGGCGGCGGGCGCGGTCGCGGCACGCCTGGCCGGCCGGGTCGTGGTCGCGCACAACCTGGCGTTCGACGCCCGGTTCCTGACCGCGGAGTTCGCCCGCGCCGGCGTGGACCTGCCGATCACGGGCCTGTGCACGATGCGCCTGGCCGACCGGTACCTGCCGCACCGGGCCGGCCGGTCGCTGCGCGACTGCTGCGACGCGGCGGGGGTGGTGCTCGACTCGGCGCACTCCGCGCTGCACGACGCCCGCGCCACGGCCGCGCTGTTCGCCCACTACCTGCGGTTCGGCGTGCCCGACGCCGACCGCGTCCCGCGCGTCCCGCTGCCCGACGACGTGACCGAGGTGCGGCGCGGCGCGGCCCCGCCGGTGTCGCGGCGGCCGGAGCTGGTCACGCTGGTGCGGGGCGACCGGGTGGTGTTCACCGGTCGGATGAGCGCGCCGCGCGAGGAGTGGGTCGACCGGGCCGCGTCCGCCGGGCTGGTCAGCCAGGGGTACGTGACCAGGGCGACCCGGGTCGTGGTCGCCGCCGACCCGTTCACGCTGTCGACCAAGGCGCGGCGGGCGCGGGCCTACCGGGTGCCGATCGTGTCCGAAGAGGACTTCGCCGGGATGCTCGACCGGCTGGGCGTTACACCGCCGGCCAAAGATCACCGGACCGAGTGGCCTCGGGCCTATTGAAAAGCCCGCTACCTGCGGGGAGGCTCATCACGGACAGGCCCGGCCTCGGCGGAAGGCACGAGTCCCATGAGTACGGTGCAGACCACGGCCCCCCGTGCGGTGTGGGACGAGTTCGTCTCGGAGCTGCCGGTCGGGGTGCTGCTCCAGGACGACCGCGGTGCGGTGCTCGCGGCCAACCCGATGGCGTCGGCGCTGCTGCGCGACGCCAACGCCCGCGACGACTTCGGCGCGCCGCTGCCGAGCTGCGCCGAGCTGGCCGCGCAGGTGCTGCGCACCGGGTCGCCCCTGACGATCCCGATGGTGCTGCCGCACGCCCAGGTGTGGGCCGAGTACTACCCGGTCGAGGTGCGCGGCCAGGTGCTCGTGCTGCTCCGGCCGGTGCAGGCGGACGTGCCGCACAGCGCCGGGCTGCTCGACGCGCTGACCGGCCTGCCGGGGCGGGCGCTGCTGCTCGACCGGCTGGACCAGGCGCTGATCCGGGCCCGCACCCGCGGGACGTTGGCGTCGCTGGTGCTGGCGGACGTGCACCGGATGGCCGAGGTGAACGTGGCGCACGGCTTCCGCCGCGGCGACGAGCTGCTGGCCGTGCTGGCGAACCGGCTGCGGAAGGGTTTACGGGCGGACTACACCGTGGCGCGGTACGGCGGCGACTCGTTCGCCGTGGTCGCGGAGCACCCGGACGGCAGCGGCGAGGCGATCGCGGCCCGGGTGCGCGAGCTGGCCGGGCGGGCGGTGCGGCTCGGCGGCGAGCGGGTCCGCACCGACGTGCGGGTGTGCTGGGTGACCAGCGACGGCGAGGCGCCGGTGCACTCGGTGGTCGCGCACGTGGAGGAACGCCTGCGCCGGTGACCCCCGGAACGCGGACCGGGGGGGCCCCGCGGGGGGGGCGGGGGGGCGCGGCGGCGGCGGGGGGGGGGCGGGGGAGGAGGCCGCTCGAAGACGGGGGGGGGCGGACCGCGCC
>NZ_JBHYXZ010000113.1:0-5061 GCF_042752395.1 Actinosynnema sp. NPDC059335
GGGTGGGTTACAGGGCCCCCCTCGGGGCTGGCTTGTGTTTGAGCGCGCCCCGGGGGGGGCGCCCCCCGCCCGGGGGGGGGGCCCCCCCCGGAACCCCGGCGGCCCCGGATTCGTTCGGGTGACGTGGACGCGGTGGAGACGGTGTTGGCGTGGAGCATCCCGGGCGGGACGTTGTCCGTGGTGGGCGTCGCGGTCTACGAGCTGTTGCGCCAACGCGGCCGCAAGCGCAAGGGCACGCCGTTGGCCACGACGACCGTCAACGAGATCACCGCGATGTTCTACGGGTCCAAGCGGATGGAGCTGGACCACCGCGACTCGGTGGCGGTGATGCGCGAGGAGGACGCCCAAGGCGCTCCCCCGCTGCACCTCGACCTCGACCGCGGTGTGGTCCGCCTAACCCGGCCCCGTCCTGCCCACCTGCACGACGTCGTCCGCACTGCCGGCCACGACGTTGACGGTGACCGGCGGCGCAGGCGTGCGGAGGACACGGCACAGGACGACGAGCACGATCGTCTGCCCTGACAGGACAGCGCACACCGCCAACCACATGATTGCGGTCATCGACAGCTCGCCAGCCATGCCCTCCCCTTCCCCACCGGCCGGTGATCCCGGTTGCCGCTAGCGTGGGGCCTCCGGTCGGCGTCCCGACAGCGCAGGGACGTTTCCGGGACGCCGCAGGGGACACGCCGAGGGGTGACGAGTGGAGCCGTCCGCGCCGGAACGAACCTTCGCCGCCGAGGTCGAGCGGCACCGCGCCGCCGCCCGCGTCACGCAGGACTGGGTCGCGCAGCGCGTGGGCCTGTCCCGTGCCAAGGTCTCGGAGGTGTGCGGCGGCCGTTATCTGCCGAGCCGGCAGGTCCTGGACGCGCTGGTCATCGCGTTGGCCATGGACCGCGAACGGGCAGTCCGGCTGTGGAAGGCCGCGTGGGAGGCACGTGAGCAGCGGCGCAGGGCCGAAAGGTCGAACCGTCAGGAGGCTCCGGACGACTGGTCGTCGTTGCCTGTCCTGTCCGACGACGTGCGGTCGCTGCTGCGAGCGCAGGAGATGGCGGCCCGCGACTTGCCCTACCGGCTGCCCGGCGCGCGCAAACCCTCGCTGGACACCGTGTACGTCCGACAGGAACTGGGGACCGGCACCGAGGAGACCCACGACGAGCAGCTCCGCACGGAGCCGGAGCTGGACGAGCGCGGCCTGCTGCGCGAGCGGGCCGCTCCCAAGCCGCGCCTGACCGTCCGGCCGCCCGCGCGCACGGTGCAGGAGGCGTTGGACGACGACGAACACGTCCTGGTCACCGGCGGCCCGGGGCAGGGCAAGTCCACGCTGTCCCTCCGCCTCGCGGGCGAGATCGCCGCGCGGTGGTCCGGCGGCGACGCACCGCCCCCGCTGGCCGAGCCGGTGGTGCCCCTGCGGCTCACGGCCCGCGAGCTGGCCAAGCGCCTCGACCTGCCGTTCCCGAAAGCGCTGGTGGAGAGCGTCGCCGCCGATTACGGCTCGTTGCTGTGGTCCGAGGTCAGCCCGGCGCTGGTGTCGGACAGGGTGGCCAACTGCCGGTGGCTCCTGCTGGTCGACGGTCTCGACGAGGTAGCCGACCCGGTCGACCAGAGCCGCCTGCTGCACGTGCTGGAAGGGTGCGCCGCGCCGGGCTCGCCCTACCGCGTGGTGGTGACCACGAGGCCGATCGAGGGCTCGATCCTCGCCCCGCTCCAGCGGGCGTCCGCCGCCCGGTACGAGTTGCAGCCGTTCGACGAGGAGGCACTGCGCCGCTTCGCGGCCAACTGGTTCGACGGCAGCCCTGACGAGGCGGACCGCTTCGTCCGCCAGCTCCAGGCCGCGCACCTGGACGAACTGGTCCGCGTGCCCCTGCTGGCCACCATCGCGGCGATCATCTTCGAGCAGTCCGGCGACCGACCGTTGCCGGACAACCAATACGAACTCTACGAGGCGTACTTGGGCTACCTGCTCACCGCCCACCCGGCCGCACCCGGCCCGTTCGACCACCTGCGCGACGAGCTGCTGGAACACCTGGGCCGAATCCGCCTCCAGAGCGACACCTCCCTCATCACAGCCGCCCGCACGTGGGTCGCCGAACGCCTGCCCGTGCGGGTCGGCTGGACCGACGAGCTGACCACGTTCCTCACCGCCGTGGGGCCGCTCGTCCAGCGCGGCGACGACCTGCGCTTCCTGCACCACAGCTTCGCCGAACACCTGGCCGCCACCGCCAGTGCGCGCGAGTTGCCGGTCTCCTTCGCCGCCGAGCACCACGACTTCAAGTCCCTGCTGCACACGGCGTCGCAGGGCGAGCAAGGCCGACACGCACGTGCCGTGCTGCTCCACTACACGCGCCTGCACCCCGACCAGGCCGACCACGTGGTGCGCACGCTGCACGAGGGCGGAGCGAGCCACCACGTGTTGGCGGCGAAGCTCCTCGCCCAGCACCTCCCGGCCGGTGTCGCGGTCGTGGACGACTTCCTGGGCACGACCAGGGCGTGGGCGATGACCACGGAGCACCTGGGGGCGGAGGTGCTGCGCCACGCGAGCCGTGCCGCCCACCACCCGACGCTCGTTCCGTGGCTGCTGGACCTCATGCGTGACGAACGCGCGCCCTGGCAGTCTCGGATCGAGGCGGCAACCGCCCTGGCCACGCGTTTGCGGACCACCGACACGCCGGAAGCGGTCGCGCTGCTCCGCACGGTCGCCGAGGGCGGCACCACCGCGGTGGCGGATCGACTGGCCGCCGCCGAGGCGTTGTCCCAGTGCGGGACCCCGGAACGTGCCGCGGCCGAACGCGGCTTGCGAGCCGTGCTGGCCGAACCGTACGCCGAGATGTCCGATTGCCGCACCGCCGCCGTCGTCCTCGCGAGCCTCGGCCCTGCGGGCCGCGCCGACGCCACGAAGGCGTTGCTGGGCTTCCTGGACGATCCGTCCATGCCGAACGGCGACCTGGTCGAGATCGCGACCGGACTAGTCGAGATCGGCGTCGAGTTCCACGCCCGGTGCGCCGAGGTGTTCCTGTCGGTGCTGCGGGATCCGGTCGACTCGATGACGGGGCGCAGGGACGCGGCCATCGCCCTGGCCTCGCTGGGAGCCCAGCACTTGGAGCAGGCCGCAACCGCCCTCGTGGATCTGGTCGAACAACGAGGGCTCTACCGCTTCGAGCGCGTCGCCGCAGCGACGACACTCGCCGAACTGGGACCGAAGCACCGCACCTCCGCTGCGAAGCACCTCCGGGTCATGTTGACGGAACCTCACATGTCACACGGGGATCGGCGCGCCATCCTGGAGGTATTGATCGATTCGGGCGCATGTGGCCCGGACGAGGCAGCGCTCCACCTGCGCAGGACGATAGACGATCACGAGGCCGACGAGAACGCGGTCTACTGGGCCGTCCGAATGCTCGCCGACTTCGGCCCGGAGTTCCATGACGAAGCGGCAGGCCATCTCCTGCGCGTTGCGGACGACCCGCTGGTGACCAGCTTCGAGCGCGAAGCGGCTCTTGGTCGACTCGCCGAGTTCGGCGAACCGCATCGGACGAATGCCATCAGCCGGTTGCGCCGTGATCTCGCCGACCCGGACACCGATCCCGCCGTGCGATGCGACGCGGCGGGCGAATTGAGCCGTCTCGGACCGGAGTTCCACGGTGAAGTGGTGAAGCACCTGCTCGATCTACTCGTGCATGAACTACGACCGCACGACGCCTCCAGGGCTTGGCGACTGCTTGCTTCTCTTGACACCCGGCACAAGGAAGCAGCCGCCACAGCACAGCTCGAACTGCTCACGCCCATGACAGCTGAAGACGCATTCACCCAACACTACGTCGGTCAGCCGAGGATCGACCACGACAGCCTCGAACCGGCCGCTGACGAACTGTTGCGTGCCTTCGCCGACAAAAAACTCTCCCGATTTGCCAGACAGCAGGTGTGTGCCAGCCTCCTGAGGCTGCACCGCGTGTTCCACGAGTCCTTCCTGGCCGCCTTCATCGAGCTGTGGTCGGACACCTCAATGACGATGGTGCACTATTTCTCGGAGGCGGCTCCGCGGTTGCGGGCCCGGCTGGCGAACCACATCCGGGAGGTGACCGTTACGACCGCCGACGCCGTCATCGAGGGAGCGGAGGCGCTGATCGCAATCGGCCACCACGAGGAAGCGACGGCGTCACGGGTGCGCGGTGTCGCGCTCGACCACGTCATCGCACCGGCCACCCGCGTCATGGCTGCCACCTTGCTGGGCAACCTCGATCCCGACCATGTCCCACAGTCCATCGACCTGGTCTCCGATCTTGCCCCTCACCTGTCGCCGTGGTCCTGGAAGCGCGCGATGTCCGTGCTTGCGCGACTGGGTGGAGACGTCACGGCACACGCGGCCGATCAGTTGAGCCGGGATACCGCCTGTGCCACGAAGCTGGAGGCCGCGAAGCTGGTCATGGAGCTGCACGGGCAACCCGACCAGGAGGCGCTCGGCGTCCTCGGTCTGCTGGCGGAAGATGCCCATCTCGCGTCCGACAAGCGCGGTGACGCCTTCATGACCCTGGCAAGGTTCGAACCGATCACCACAGACGCCATCGGTTATCTCGAGTCGGTTGCGGGCGACAAGGATGCCTCCGTCGACGAGCGCGGCCAAGCCGCCGAAAACCTGATCCGACTCGATCGGTCCCATTGGCACGGGTGCGTCGCGACGTTGAAGCGGCTGCTCACCGACCCGATGGTCACGCTCGAAGAGCACGTTGAGCTGGTCCGACGGCTGCGAGCGCTCAACGCGCTCCGCCAGGACGAGATCAACAAGCTCAGCCTCGCGGTGGTCCACCATCCGAGCGCTTCTACGACCACCCGCGGAATCGCCCTCGGCCGCGTCGCCGATCGGACCAAGAACGCCCTCTTCGAGGAACTCGCCACGGACACCGCCACACCGGTCGCGGTGCGCCTTTCGCGCTACACGACTCCGGCGCTGGCCGATGTGGTGATAAAGGGGCCCGGGGGCGGTTTTTTTGGGGGGGGGGGGGGGGGGGGCGGGCGGGGGGGGGGGGGGGGGTTGCTTGTTGGGGGGGGGGGGCCGGGCCGGATGGC
>NZ_JBHYXZ010000113.1:5071-20270 GCF_042752395.1 Actinosynnema sp. NPDC059335
TCCGCCCCCCCCCCGCGGGGGGGGGGGGGCGTCTGTGGGCGACCGCTGGGCGGGGGGTGGGGGTGTGTACAACCCGGCGGGGGCGGTGCTTCACCCCCCACGATCGAGTGGACTGCGGCCGACCGGGTCGCGGCGGCGATCGCCATGGTCGGCGCGGCGACCCGGCCCGTACCGGAAGCGGTGGGCACCCTGACCCGCTTGGCCCTGCATCACAGAGTCCGGTTCAGTGCCTGGCGGGCACTGGCCGACTGCGGCACGTCGTACCGACGTGAGGTGATGGCCAGAGCCGTCGGTGTGGTGGAGGACGAGGCGGAAACCCTGAACGCCAGGTTCAGGGCTGTCGCGCTGATCATCGACCTCGTGAAGGTGCTGCCGACCGGAGTGCTGGACTTCCTGCGCCAGGTGGTGTCGGACGACCGGACTTCATCACGGCGGCGGCTCGACGCGCTGGTCCGACTCCGCCACGTTGACGGGTTGGACGGTGTCCGCGCCCTGCGCGACGACGAACGCACGCCCCCTGCCGTTCGACGGCTCGCCGCCATGAGGCTGATCGACTACCGACCGGAGGACCGCGCCAAGGGGGCCGAACTGCTCCGCTGGATCGCGTCCGACAACGACCAACGACCCGCCTTGCGGTGTGCGGCGGTGTCGGACCTCTTGCGGTTCGGCGCTCTTGGCCGTGCCCACGCCGCCGAGATCGCGCACGCGATGGCCGTCGACACCACGTTGCCGACGACGAGCCGGGTGCGTGCCGGCCAGGTGCTGGCCGAGGCGGCGCGGAGCAGGCGGTCCGCGGCGTTGGCGATCCTCCACGAGTTGTCGGCGGTGGAGAACCCACTGCACCGGCTGCGGGTGTGGAAAGCGATTGCGGCCATCACGCCGTTGGCGGCCACGCAGCCGTTACGCGCGATGACACGGGATCGCGACCTCCCACCGGTGGCGCGGGTGCGCAGTGCCGAAGCACTCGTCGCCAACCATCGAGAGCAGCGGGAATCCGCCGTCATCGCGGCGCGCGAGGTGGCGTTCGACGAAGCGGTGCCCGAACACGTCCGGGTGCGCGCCGCGCGGAACCTCGCCCGGTGGAGCGAGGTGTTCCGCGACGACGCACGGCAACTGCTGCGCACCCTGGTGGAGGAGTGACCTCAGCGCAGGCTCAGCGGGCGCAGGTCGGTCCAGTGCTCCTCCACGTAGGCGACGCACGCGTCGCGGGTGTCGGGGCCGAACGCGGACGTCCAGCCGGCCGGGACGTCGGCGAACGACGGCCACAGCGAGTGCTGGCCCTCGTCGTTGACCAGGACGTGGAAGCGGCCTTCGGGGTCGTCGAACGGGTTCGTCACGGCTGGATCCTCCGGTCGGGGTCGGTCGTCGCGCGGTGCAGGTGCTCCAGCACCGAGTCGGCGAGGCGTCGGGCGGTGTCGCGGGTGAACAGGTCGGTGGCGTAGACCAGGTAGCACGGCACGGGGCCGTCGTCGCGCGGTTCGTAGAAGCTGACGGTCAGCTCGGCCGGAGTGGTGCCGGTCGGCACGGCTTCCAGCGTGCCCGCGTCGCCTTCCAGGGCCGCCAGGTCCGCCTTCTCGTGGTGCACGATCAGGACCTGCGGCGTCACGGGCACCGGCACGTCGGCGTGCTCGAAGGCGGCCAGGTCGGCGGCCCGGATCCGGGCCAGCAGCTCGGTGTAGCCGGGGTCGCCCGCGGTGTCGGTGCGCAGCACGACCCGGTTGAAGAACCCGCCGACCAGGTCGGCCAGCGCCTCCTCGGTCCGCCCGGCCACCAGCGCGCCGATCGGCAGGTCCGTGCCGTACGGGGTCAGCGCGGCGGCCACGGCCGCCTGCACCACCATGAACATGCTGGTGCCGGTGCGGGCCGCCAACCGGTCGACGGCCGCGTGCAGCGACGCCGGCAGCTCGAACGGGACCACGTCGGCGGGGTGGCGGTCGGCGGCGACCCGGTCGCCCCGGTAGGGCAGGTCGAGGACGGGCAGGTCGCGCAGCGCGTCGCGCCAGAACGCGCGCTGCTCCTCCCTCACCGCCTCCACGACCTCCAGGGACCACAGGGTGTAGTCGGCGTAGGTGACCGGCAGGTCGTCCCACGTCGGGGCCTCGCCGCGCCGCCGGGCCGCGTAGGCGCGTCGGAGGTCGCGGAACAGCGGCACGACCGACCACTCGTCCACCGCGAGGTAGCCCATGGTGAGCAGCAGCGCCTGCGCGCCGTCGCGGTCGTCCACCAGCAGCCTGCCGCGGAACGGCGGCCGGTCGGCCGGCACGGGTTCGGCGGCGAACGCGCGCAGCGCCTCGTCCAGCGCCGCCACCGGCACGACCTCCAGCGGCGCGGCGGGCACGGCGCGTTGCACGTCCCCGTCGGGCACCGTGCGCAGCGGCTCGTGCCGCTCGACCACGTCCGCGTAGGCCGCGGTCAGCGCCGGCACGTCGAACGGGGTGCGGGCGCGCAACGCCAGCGCGTGGTCCCACACCAGGGTCGTCCGGCCCCGCTGCACGGGCGCGAGCGGCAGGTCCACCGGCCGGTCGAACCGGCGCAGCGGCGGCCGGGCCGAACTCGCCCCGGTGAGCCGCCCCGCCAGCCCGGCCACGGTGGGCGAGTCGAACACGTCGCGCAGCGCGAGGTCCACGCCGAACACCGACCGGATGCGGCCCACCAGCCGCATGGACGCCATCGAGTGCCCGCCCAGGGCGAAGAAGTTGTCGTGGATGCCCGGCGACACGCCCAGCAGCTCGGCGAACAGCTCCGCGATCGCCTTCTGCTCGGGCGTCACCGGCCGGTCGTCGCCGGTCAGCGCGGACCAGTCGGGGCGCGGCAGGGCGCGGCGGTCGAGCTTGCCGTTCGGGGTGAGCGGCAGCGGCCCGTCCAGGAACACCACCGTCGCCGGGACCATGTACTCGGGGAGCCGTTCGGCGACGAACGCCCGCAGGTCGTCGTCCGTGCGGCCCACCACGTACGCCACGAGCCTGGTCACGTCCGCCGTGCGGTCCACGACCACGGCCGCCTGCGCGACGGCCGGGTGCCGGGCCAGGGCGGCCTCGATCTCGCCCGGCTCGATCCGGAAGCCCCGGATCTTGACCTGCGTGTCGACGCGGCCGAGGAAGTCCAGGTTGCCGTCGGCGCGCCACCGGGCCCGGTCGCCGGTGCGGTACATGCGCGCGCCGGGCGGCCCGAACGGCGAGGCGACGAACCGCGACGCGGTCAGCGCGGGTTGGCCGACGTACCCGCGGGCCAGGCCCCGGCCGGACACGTACAGCTCGCCGACCACGCCGGGCGGCACCGGCCGCAGCCGGTCGTCCAGCACGTACACGGTCGTGTTCGGGTCGGGGACGCCGATGGGCACCGCGGTGTCCCACCCCGGCACGGCCCGCCACAGGGTCGAGTTGACCGTGGCCTCGGTGAGGCCGTACGCGGCGTGCAGGCGCAGCCGGCCCGCCCAGCGGCCGATCACGTCCGGCGGCACGGTCTCGGTGCCGACGAGGACGGTCGAGCCCGGCGGCAGCTCGCAGTCGGCGGGCAGCGCCGACACCAACGACGGCGGCAGGATCATGTGGGTGATCCGGCGGTCGCGCAGGAAATCGGTCAGCGCCGGGCCGGCGACGCGCGCCTCGTCCGGGGCGAACACCAGCCGCCCGCCCACGCACAGCGCCATGGTCAGCTCGAACACCGCCACGTCGAAGCCGACCGAGGCGAACTGGAGCACGCGGCTCTCGGCGGTCAGGTCCATCCGGTCCAGCGCGGTGGCGGCCAGGCTCGCGATGCCCTCGTGCGGCACCACCACGCCCTTGGGGCGGCCCGTCGAGCCCGACGTGTAGATGACGTACATCGCCGAGTCGAGCGAGCGCGGTCCGCGGTGCGCGTACGGCCCGTCCGCGGCCGCGAGTTCGTCGCGCGCGGCGTCCGAGTCCAGCAGCAGGACCGGGGCGACGTCGGGGACGGGCGCGGCCTGCGTCGTCACCACGAGCGTGGCGGCGGAGTCGCGGATCATGTAGGCGATCCGGTCGGCCGGGTGGGACAGGTCGAGCGGGAGGTAGGCCGCGCCGAGCTTGAGGACGGCCAGCACGGTGGCGACCATGTCCGCCGACTTGGGCACGGCGACGCCGACCACCGACTCGGGGCCGACGCCGCGGTCCGCGAGCAGCCGGGCGATGCGGTCGGACCGGCCGTCGAGCCACGCGTAGTCGACCGACCGGGCGCGGTCCACCACGGCGACCGCGTGGGGCCGCTCGGCCACGCACCGGGCGAACAGCCCGGTGAACGTCTCCTCCGGCACGTCCCGCGCGGTCCGGTTGAACTCGTCCACCACGCGCCGGCGCTCGTCGGGCGCGAGCAGGTCCACCGCGCCCACCGGCGCGGACGGGGCGGCCGCCACGGCGTCCGCCAGCGCGGCCAGCCGCGCGCCGAGGCGTTCGGCGGTCACCCGGTCGAACAGGTCGGTGGCGTACTCGAGCCGGCACGTCACCGGCCCGTCGACGACCTCGGTGAAGCTGAACACCAGGTCGAACTTCGCGGTGGTGGTCTCGTGGCCGACCCACGTCACCGGCAGGCCGTCGAACGCCGCCGCGTCGCCGCCCCGGGCGTGGTAGCCGACCATCACCTGGAACAGCGGGTTGCGCGCCGCCGACCGGGCCGGGTTGAGCCGGTCCACCACCGCCTCGAACGGCACGTCCTGGTGCGAGAACGCGGCCAGCGACGTCTCCTTCACCCGCGCCACCAGTTCGGCGAACGTCGGGTCGCCGGACAGGTCGGCCCGCAGCACCAGGGTGTTGACGAAGAAGCCGACCAGGTCGTCCAGCGCCTCGTCGGTGCGGCCCGCGATCGGCGCGCCCAGCGGGATGTCCTCGCCCGCGCCGAGCCGGCCCAGCAGCGCCGCGACCGCGGCCTGCAACACCATGAACATCGACGCGCCGGACGCCTGCGCCAGCGCCCGCAGCGCGGCGACGGTCTCCGGCCGGAACGCCACCTCCAGGTCCGCGCCGCGGAACGTGGGCCGGGCCGGGCGCGGCCGGTCCACCGGCAGCTCCAGCTCCTCCGGCACGCCGGCCAGCGCCGTCTCCCAGAACGCCAGCTGCTCCTCGCCGACGACGTCCAGCACGTCGCGCTGCCACACGGTGTAGTCCGCGTACTGCACGGGCAGCGGCGTCCACGCCGGCGCGGCACCGGCCCGCCGCGCCCGGTACGCGGTCGCCAGGTCGCGCAGGAACGGCCGGTCGGACCACTCGTCGGTGGTGATGTGGTGCAGCAGGACGACGATCAGGTGCTCGTCCGGCGACAGGGCCGCGACCGTGACCCGCAGCGGCAGCTCGGCGCGCAGGTCGAACGGCCGCCCGACCTCGTCGCGCACGATGCCGGGCACGTCGTCCGGGGTCGCGTCGCGCACCACCACCACGGGCGTCACGTCGTGCAGCACCCGCTGGAACGGCACGCCCTCGTGCTCGCCGAACACGGTCCGCAGCGCCTCGTGCCGGTCCACCACGTCGCCGACGGCGGCGGTGAACGCCGGCACGTCCAGGGCGCCGTGCAGGGTGAACACCAGGGGGAAGTTGTACGCGGCGGACGTGCCCTCCATCTGCTGGATCAGCCACAGCCGCTGCTGCGCCGACGACAGCGGCAGCTCGGCCGGCCGGTCCACGCGGACCAGCGGCGGCCGGACCGTCCCGCCGCCCGCCCGCGACGCCAGCCCGGCGACGGTCGGCGCGTCGAACAGGTCGCGGATCGCGAGGTCGACGCCGAGCGCCGACCGGGCCCGGCTGATCAGCCGGGTGGCGAGCAGCGAGTGGCCGCCGAGGTCGAAGAAGTCGTCGTCCACGCCCACCGACGGCACGCCCAGCACGTCGGCGAACAGCCCGCACAGGACCTCCTCCTCGCGGGTCGCGGCGGCCCGCGAGGACGCGGCGGCGGTGATCGCGGGCGCGGGCAGGGCGCGCACGTCGAGCTTGCCGTTCACGGTGAGCGGCACCGCGTCCACCGGCACGATCGCGGCGGGCACCATGTAGTCGGGCAGGCGGGTCTTCAGCTCGTCCCGCAGCACCGCCGGGTCGACGTCGGACACCACGTACGCGATCAGCCGCTTCACGCCGCCGGGGCCCGCGTCCACGACGACCGCCGCGTGCGTCACGCCCGGCCGCGAGGCCAGCGCGTTCTCCACCTCGCCCGGCTCGACCCGGTAGCCGCGGATCTTGACCTGGTCGTCGGTGCGGCCGAGGAAGTCGAGGTTGCCGTCCGGCCGCGCCCGCACCAGGTCGCCCGTGCGGTACATGCGGCCGCCGGGCGGGCCGTACGGGTCGGCGACGAACCGCTCGGCGGTCAGCCCGAACCGGTCGTGGTAGCCGCGGGCCAGGCCGACGCCCGCGATGTACAGCTCGCCGGGCGCGCCGGGCGGCGCCGGCCGCAGGTGCGCGTCCAGCACGTACGCCCGCGTGTTCCGGATGGCCTTGCCCACGGTCGCCGTGCCGCTGTCCCCGGTGGACGCGCCGAGCGTGTTGATCGTGTACTCGGTCGGCCCGTAGAGGTTGTAGCCGTACGTGCCGGGCGTCTCGCGCAGCCGCTGCCACACCGACTCGGGCACGGCCTCGCCGCCGAGCAGCACCAGCGCGGGCACGTGGCCCTCCAGCAGTCCCTCCTCGATGAGGAGCTGCGCGTAGGTCGGGGTCACGTTGACCACGTCGATCAGGTGCTCGTCGCAGTACGCCACCAGGGCGGCCGCGTCGCGGCGCAGCTCCTCGTCGCACACGTGCACCTCGTGGCCCTCGACCAGCCACAGCAGCTCTTCCCAGGACATGTCGAACGCGAACGACACGGTGTGCGCGATGCGCAGCCGCCGCCCGCCCGCCGCGGCGATGGCGGGCTCGAAGATCGCCTGCTGGTGGTTGAGCTGCATGTTGGTCAGGCCGCGGTACGGCGTGACGACGCCCTTGGGCCGGCCGGTCGAGCCGGAGGTGTAGATGACGTACGCGGGGTGCTCCAAGGAGAACCGCGGCCACTCGCCGGTGTCCGGCGTGCGCTCCAGGTCCAGCTCGTCCAGGCACAGCGCGTCCGGCACCAGCCCCACCGCCGTGGTGGACAGCACGCACAGCGGATCGGCGTCGGAGATCATGCCCAGCAGCCGGTCGGCCGGGTGGTCGAGGTCCAGCGGCAGGTAGGCGGCCCCGGTGCGCAGGACCGCGAACAACGCCACCACCATCTCGGTGGTGCGCGGCAACGCCAGCGCGACCACCCGTTCCGGTCCCGCGCCGCGGTCGATCAGCAGCCGCGCCAGGGCGTCGATCCGGCCCTGCAGCTCGGCGTAGGTGAGCCGCCGGTCGCCGAACACGAGCGCGGTCGCGTCGGGGGTGCGGCGGGCCTGGGCGGCGAGCAGGTCGGCGATGGTGTCCTCGACCATCGGGGCGGCGCTCGCGTCCCACCCGGCCGCCAACGCCCGCCGTTCGTGGTCGGGCAGCACGTCGATCGTGCCGACGAGCGCGTCCGGCGCGTCGACCAGCCGGCGCAGCACGGTGGTGTAGCGGGCGAGCAGGGCCTCGGCGGCGTCGGCGGTGAAGACGTCCGGCCGGGACGCGAGCGTGACGCGGGTGCGCGCGCCCGGCGTGACGATCAGCGTCAGCGGGAAGTGCGTGCCGTCCACGTTGGACACGTCCAGCACGCCGTGCCGTTCGGCCAGCTCGCCCTGGCGGTCGTCGCCGTCGCCGGTGCGCAGCACGAACAGCGTGTCGAACAGCTGCCGGTGCCCGGCCTCCCGCTGGAGTTCGCCGAGGCCGACGTGCTCGTAGGACATGAGCGCGGTCCGCTCGGCCTGCACGCGCCGCAGCAGGTCCAGCACGGTCTCGCGGGGGTCGAGCGCGATCCGGGTGGGGATGGTGTTGAGGAACATGCCGATGACGTGCTCCACGCCGGCCACCTCGACCGGGCGGCCCGCGACGGCGGTGCCGAACACCACGTCGTCGCGGCCGACCTGGCCCGCCAGCACCATCGCCCAGGCGGCGGTGAACACGGCGTTGGCGGTCAGCCCGTGCCGCCGGGCCCGCTCGCGGAGCCGGTCGGTCAGCCCTTCGGTCAGCTCGTGGTGCAGCTCGGCCGGGATGACCGGCTCCCGCGACCGGTCGGCGGGCGCGACCAGGGTCGGCTCGCGCAGGCCGGACAGGGCGGTGCGCCACGCCCGCAGCGCGGCGTCGTGGTCCTGCCGCGCCAGCCACGCCAGGTAGTCGCGGTAGGAGCCGGGCGGCGGCAGCTCGACGTCCGGGTCGCGGTACAGCTCCAGCAGCTGCTCCAGGAACAGCCACGCCGACCAGCCGTCCCACAGGATGAGGTGGTGGGTGACCACGAGCCGGTCGCGGCCGTCGGGCAGCCGCAGCAGCAGGAACCGGCACAGCGGCGGCACGGCCAGGTCGAACCGCTCGCGCCGGTCGGCGGCCAGCAGCGCGGGCACGTCGGCGTCGTCGGCGTCGACCACGCGCAGCGGGATCTCCGCGGCCGGGGCGATGAACTGCACCGGCGCGGGCACGCCGTCGCCGGTGAACCCGGCGCGCAGGCTGGGGTTGCGGGCCAGGAGCGCGGCCCCGGCGCGGCGCAGCCGGTCCACGTCGAGCCGGCCCGCGAAGTCCATCGTCTCCTGGGAGAGGTAGACGTCGAGCGCGCCGGTGTCGTAGCTGGAGTGAAAGTACAGGCCCTCCTGCAACGGCGAGAGCGGCCACACGTCCTCCGCCTCGGGCAGCGCGCGGCGCTGCTCGTCGGTCAGCACGAGCAGCGGCGCGTCGTCGGCGGTGTCGTCGGCGTCCTCGACGGCGGCGAGCGCGGCGACCGTGCGGTGCTCGAACACGTCGCGGGGGCTGATCCCGATGCCCAGCCGGCGGGCCCGGGTCGACACCGCGATCGAGGTGATGCTGTCGCCGCCGAGCACGAAGAAGTCGTCGTCCACGCCGAGGTCCGCCACACCGAGGACGTCGGCGATCACCCGGCACAGCAGGCGTTCCCGGTCGTTGCGGGGCGCGCGGCGGGCGGTCGTGCGGACGGTCGGCGCGGGCAGCGCGTCGTGGTCGAGCTTGCCGCTGGGGGTGAGCGGGAAGTCGGCCAGCGCGACCAGGGCGTGCGGCGTCATCGCGGCGGGCAGCGCGTCGGCGATCCCGGCGCGCACGGCGTCGAGGTCGACCTCGGCCGGCGTCACGTAAGCGAGGAGCTGGTCGTCCCGGGCGATGACCGCGGCCCGTGCCACGCCGGGCAGCCGGACGAGCGCGGACTCGATCTCGCCCGGCTCGATCCGGTTGCCGCGCACCTTGACCTGCCGGTCGGTGCGGCCGAGGTAGACGAGCGCGCCGTCGGGGCGGCGCACGACCAGGTCGCCGGTGCGGTACATGCGGGCGCCGGGCGGGCCGAACGGGTCGGCCACGAACCGCTCCGCGGTGAGCGCGAACCGGCCGTGGTAGCCCAGCGCGAGCTGCGCGCCCGCGAGGTACAGCTCGCCGGGCACGTTCGCCGGGACGGGCCGCAGGAACGGGTCCAGCACGTGCAGCCGGGTGTTCCACACCGGGCGGCCGATGGGCACGGCCGGGTCCGGCGCGCCGTCGTACTCGAAGTACGTGACGTCCACGGCGGCCTCGGTGGGGCCGTACAGGTTGTGCAGCGGCACGCCGGTGAGGTCGCGCCAGCGGGCCGCGACGTCGCCGGTCAACGCCTCGCCGCTGCTGAACGCGCGGCGCAGGCTCGCCGCCCACGCGGGGTCCTCGCGCACCTCGGGGACGGTGAGGAACGCGGCCAGCATGGACGGCACGAAGTGCAGCGTGGTGATCCGCTCGCGGCGGACCAGGTCGGCGAGGTAGGCGGGGTCGCGGTGGCCGTCGGGCCGGGCGAGGACGACGGCCGCGCCCTCGCACAGCGCCCAGAAGAATTCCCAGACGGAGACGTCGAAGCTGGACGGGGTCTTCTGCAGCACGCGGTCGTCGGCGGTCAGGCGGTACTCGTGCTGCATCCACGCCAGCCGGTTGACGATCGCGCGGTGCGTCACCAGGACGCCCTTGGGTCGCCCGGTGGAGCCGGACGTGTAGATCAGGTAGGCCGGGCGGTCCGGGTGCGGCGCGGGCAGCTCAACGTCGGGCGCGTCGTCGTCCCGGCAGTCCTCGGGCCGCACGACGGCCGTCGCGCCCGAGTCGGCGAGCATGAAGTCGATGCGCTCGGCCGGGTAGTCGAGGTCGAGCGGCAGGTAGGCCGCGCCGGCCTTGAGCACGCCCAGCAGCGCCACCATCAGCTCGGCGGAGCGCGGCACGGCGACCGCGACCACGTCGTGGCCGCGCAGCCGGCGGGCCAGCGCGGTGGCGCGCCGGTCGAGTTCGGCGTAGGTGAGGGTGACGTCGTCGTGGACGACGGCGACGGCGTCCGGGGTGCGGGCGGTCTGCTCGGCGATCCGGCTGACGAGCGTGCCCTCCGGCACGTCGGCGGCGGTGGCGTTCAGCGCGGCGAGCCAGTCCGCTTCGGCCGGGGAGACGAGGTCGAGGCTCGCGACCGGCCGGTCGGGGGTGGTGGCGAACGCGGTCAGCAGCGCGACCAGCCGTTCGGCCAGGCCGGCCACGTCGGCGTCGGGGAGGCGGTGCTTGAGGCGCAGTTCGAGGCGCTCGCCGGGCAGCACGACGAGGGCCAGCGGGTAGTGGACCCGGTCGCGGATCTCGACGTCGTCCACCAGGTCGGGGAAGTTCTCGACCACCACGAGCGTGTCGAACAGCTCGCCGTGGCCGGTGACGCGCTGGATCTCGGCGAGGCCGAGGTGCTGGTGGTCCAGCAGCCGGGCCTGCTCGCGCTGGAGGTCGGCGAAGACGGTGGCGAGGGTGTCCGCGCCGCGCCAGCGCTGGCGCACCGGCACGGTGTTGATGAACAGGCCGACCGCGTTCTCGATGCCCGGCACCTCGGCCGGGCGGCCCGCGACGGTCGTGCCGTAGACGACGTCCGCGCGCCCCGTGAGGCCGCCGAGCAGCAACCCCCAGGCCCCGTGCAGGACCGTGCTCACCGTCAGCCCGCGCCGCCGGGCCTCCCCGGCCAGCGCCGCGCTCAGCTCGGCGGTCAACCGCACCCGGTGCTGCCCGTGCCGCGGCGACGCTGCGCGGGCGTCCCCGCCCAGGGAACCCCTGTTTTCATTCTGCCGGCGGGGTCCGACAATTCCGGCCGCCGACGGGTCCGCCGAAGGGGCAAGGCCGGCAGATCCGGGGAACTCCGCCGACGCGGAAGGGTCGGATGCCGAGGACAGCGGCAACGCGGAACGCTCGGACGACACCGAACGCTCGGACGCCGCCGAACCGTTCACAGACGCCGAACCGTTCACAGACGCCGAACGGCTCACAGTCGCCGAGCCGGCAGGGGACGCCGAACCCCCCGAAGATCCCGACGCCCCGGCGCGCTCCGGCGCCTCCGAGGGCGCCGACGAATGCCCGGGAGCGTCCGGGGCCCCGGACCGGTCCGACCACGCCGGACCCCCGAACGCCGCCGAACGCTCCGAACCGGACGAAGCCGACGCTGCGCGGGCGTCCCCGCCCAGGGGACCCCTGTTTTCATTCTGCCGGCCCGCGGCGGCGGGGCCCAGACCCGCGACGCCGCCTGTGGACAACCCCGGTGCGACCTTCGTCGGTCCGTCCACACCGGACAGCGCGGCCCGCCACGCGGCGTGCGCCGCGTCCCGGTCCCGGCCCGCCAGCCACGCGAAGTACCGCCGGTGGTCCACCGGCTCGACCCGACCGCCGAGCAGCTCCCGCCGCAGCAGCCCGACCGACCAGCCGTCCAGCAGGATGTGGTGCAGCGTCAACACCAACCGCCCGCCGTGCCGCGCCGCGCGCATCAGCGGCGGCCGGGAGAGGTCGAACGGCTCGGCGCGTTCCCGCGCCAGCACGTCCTCGACGTCCACCGCCTCCGGGTACTCGCGCCACGGCAGCTCCGACGACCCCGCGATCACCTGCTCCACGCGCCCGCGGTCGGTCTGCCGGAAACCCGCGCGCAGCAACGGGTGCCGGTCCAGCAGGCCCTGCACGTCCTCCCGACCCACCGGGAGCGCCAGCACCTCCTGCACCACGTACGAGTCGTCGGTGTCGTACTGCGCGTGGAAGAAGAACCCCTCCTGCAACGGCGACACCGGCAGCACGTCCGACGAGAACGCGTCCAGCTCCACCTCGCCCGCGTCGGCCACCCGGGCGACGCGGGCCAGCCCGGCCACGGTCCGGTGCTCGAACACCTCGGCCGGCGTGAACTCCAGGCCCGCCCGCCGCGCCCGCGACACCAGCCGCATCGTGACGATGCTGTCGCCGCCCAGCTCGAAGAAGTTGTCGTGGATGCCCGGCGTCAGCCCGAGCACCTCCTCGACCAGGCCGACCAGGGTCCGCTCGACGGGGTTCGTGGCCGGCGCGTCGCCGCCGAGTGCGGTCCAGTCCGGTTCCGGCAGCGCGGCGCGGTCCAGCTTCCCGTTGGGCGTCACCGGCAGCCGCCCCTCCAGGGGCACCACCACCGACGGCACCATGTACTCCGGCAGCAGGCCCGCGACGTGCTCGCGCGCGTCCACCGGCGACGCCGAGCCGACCACGTAGGCGACGAGCCGCTTCACCCGCCGGTGGTCCTCCCGCACCAGCACGGCGGCCTGCGCGACACCGGGGCACGCCATGAGCGCGCTCTCCACCTCGCCGGGCTCGATCCGGAAACCGCGGATCTTCACCTGGCCGTCGGACCGGCCCAGGAAGTCGAGGTTGCCGTCGGCGCGCCACCGGGCCCGGTCGCCGGTCCGGTACATGCGCGCCCCCGGCCCGCCGAACGGGTCGGCCACGAACCGGGACGCGGTCAGCGCCGCCTGCCCGCGGTAGCCGCGCGCGAGCCCGCGCCCGCCGACGTACAGCTCGCCCTCCACGCCGACCGGCACCGGGCGCAACGCCGAGTCGAGCACGTAGCAGCGGGTGTTCGGGTCGGGCGCGCCGATCGGCACCGGCCCGGTCCAGTCCGCCCGCGCCGGCCACAGCGTCGAGTTCACGGTGGCCTCGGTGAGCCCGTACGCGGCGACCACGCGCAACCGCCGCGCCCACCGGGCGATCAGCTCGGTCGGCACGGTCTCCGTGCCCACGACGAGCACCGCGCCCGCGGGCAGCTCGCACTCCGGCGGCAGCGCGGCGACCAGCGACGGCGGCAGGATCATGTGCGTCGCGCCGTGCGCGGTGACGTAGGAGGTCAGCTCCTCGCCCGCGACCCGCCGGTGTGACGGCACGACGATCACGCGCCCGCCCACGCCCAGCGACATGCACAGGTCCCACACGGCCACGTCGAACCCGACGGACGCGAACTGCACGACCCGGCTGTCGGGCGTGACGCCGATCCGGTCGACGGCGGTCGCGATGAGGCTGCCGATGCCCTCGTGCGTGACCACGACGCCCTTGGGCCGCCCGGTCGAGCCGGACGTGTAGATCACGTAGGCGGCCTGGTCGAGCGCGATGTCCAGGCCGAGGTCGGAGCCGTCGTCGGGCAGGTCGAACCGGGTCCCCGGCGTGATCACCAGCCGCGCGCCCGCGTCGGCGACCATGAAGTCCACCCGGTCGCGCGGGTGGTCGAGGTCCAGCGGCAGGTAGGCCGCGCCCGCCTTCATCACCGCGAGCAGCGCGACCACCAGGTCGGCGGAACGGGGCAGGGCCACGCCGACCACGTCCTCGGCGCCCACGCCGGACGCGACCAGCGCGCGGGCGAGCCGGTTGGCGGCAGTGTTCAGCTCGGCGTAGGTGAGCGAGACGTCCTCGCACACCACCGCGACGGCGTCCGGGCGCAGCGCGGCCTGGCGCTCGACCGCGCCGGGCCAGGTCACCTCGTCCACCGCGCGGGGGGACGTGCCGAGGTCCAGCAGCCGGGCGCGTTCCGCCTCGTCGGTCAGGTCGATCAGGCCGACCGGCAGGTCGGGGTCGGCGGCGAGCACGCGCAGGAACCGGCGCTGGTGGTCGGCCAGCTCGTCGGGCGTGCAGACGGCGGCGTTCGCCTCGAACGTGACGACCAGCCGGCCGTCGGCGCGCTGGAGGAACGACGTGGTGAGGTCGTTGACCGGGCCGAGCGACAGCATGTGGAACACGGGGTCGAACTCGGCGAAGCCCATCTCCCGGCCGAAGCCCAGGTAGTTGACCGTCGGCCCGACCAGCTCGGGGATGCCGTCGCGCAGGCCGAGTTCGCGGGCCAGGTCCTCGCCGCGGTAGGCGCTGTGCGGCAGGACCTCGCGGATCTCGCGGTCCACGGCGGCGATCAGGTCGGTGATCGTGTCGTCCGGCCGCACGGTGACGCGCAGCGGCAGCACGGTGGACGCCATGCCGGGCGTGGACCGGCTCACCGCGTCCCGCCGGCCGGTCACCGGCATGGCGAGCACGAGGTCGGACGCGCCGGTCACGCGGTGGGTGTAGGCGGCGACCGCGGCGAAGACCTGCCGCGAGGACAACGGGGTCGGCAGCTCGACGGTGCGGCGCACGACGTCGCGCACCTGGCCCGCGGCCCGCGGCACGAGCCGCACCGGCTCCGGCCGGTCGCCCATCCGGGCGTGCCAGAACGCCCGGTCCCGCTCGCGCGCCGGCGAGTCGCGGTAGGCGAGGTCGGCCTCGACCAGCGCCTCGACCGGCTTGGGCCGGGGTTCGGCGGCCCCGTCGTACAGCTCGCCGGCGCGGCGGGCCATCAGCACGCAGCCGAACGCGTCGGTCACGAGGTGGTGGTAGCGCTGGTACCACAGCACGTGGTCGTCGGCGACGCGCAGCAGCGCGTGGTGGAACAGGGGGCCGTCGGCGATGTCGGTCAGCCGCGCCACGTCCTCGTCCATCCACGCCCGCGCGTCGGCGAGCGAGTCGAACGACCGGACCGTCACGTCGGTGGTCGGCGGGACCGGGACCTGGCCCTCCTCGGTGAACCGGACGTGCAGCGCGCCGGTCTCGGCGAGCACCCCCCTGATCGCCGCGAGCAGCCGGTCGTGGTCGACCGGGCCGCGCAGCTCCAGGTACCACGCCACGTTGTAGACGGGGTTGTCGGGCTCGAGCCGCTGGGCCAACCAGACACCGGTTTGCGCCCCGGTCAAGGGCAGAGCCATGGTCACAACCTTCCCCGTTCCTTCCCGACTTCCCCGCGCGCACCGCGGGGGGGGGGGGGGCGCGGGGCCCCCCCCCCCCCGGGGGGGGGCGCGCGGTTTGTTTTATCTCACGCCCTCCGGCCGGTGGGTTTAAAAAAAATAGGGAGACCC
>NZ_JBHYXZ010000113.1:20280-28790 GCF_042752395.1 Actinosynnema sp. NPDC059335
GTTCACGGGCCGAGAATTGGTCACACCCTCCACCGTCACTCCCCGCATACCCCGCCCTCCCGGGGGTTGGGGGCGATCTCGGTCCCACCCCACCCGCGGTGGTCCGCCGACTAGTTCTTGATCGCTTCGAGCAGCGGCACGACCTGCTCGATGCCGTAGGGCACGCTGAGCACGGTGTTGAACGACATGGCCGCGCCGATCGGCGGGTCCATGTAGGTGAGGAACAGGTCGCGCTTCTCCGTCACCACGCCGAGCCGCTGGTAGGCGGGCACCGACTTGACCCGCTCCCAGGCGCTCTGGTCGAACATGAGCCACACCAGGCGGTCGGCGTCGAGCAGGTCGAACCGCTCCTCGCTGAACTCGGCCACGTTCATCTGCCCGGCGAGCCGGCCGATCTCGTCCACCAGGGTGAAGCCCAGCTCCTTCATGAAGATGGCCTTCGGGTCGGTCGGCGCGAACGCGGAGTACTGGCCGGGTTTGAAGCTGTCGGCCACGACCATCGTCTTGCCCGCCCACTCGGGGTGCGCGGCCTTGGCGGCGGCGAACCGCCCGGCGACGCCGTCGATCAGCGCCTGCGCCTCCTTCTCCTTGCCCAGCGCCCGGCCGATGTGCAGGGTCTGGTCCTGCCACGGCGCGGCGTAGTCGGGGAACGCCTTGGGTTGCGCGACCACGGGCGCGATCTTGGACAGGGTGTCGTACTGCTCCTGCTTCATGCCGGAGTAGACCGCGAGGATCAGGTCGGGCTTGAGCGCGGCGACCTTCTCCAGGTTGTACTCGTCGCGCTCGCCCACGATCTCCGGCTGGGTGTCGCCCCAGAGGTCCTTGGTCCACGGCCAGTTGCCGAACGGCCGCTCCTTGAACCAGTCCACGACGCCCACCGGCTTGACGCCCAGGGCCAGCACGGGCTCCTGGTCGGACAGGCCGAGCGTGACGACCTTCTTCGGCTCGGCCTTGATCTCGGTGGTGCCGTACTTGTGCTCGACCGAGACCGGGAACGCGCCGGAGGAGGCCGCGTCGGTCGGGTTCGCCCCGCCGGAACCGGCGTCGCCGCCGCCCCCGCAGGCGACGAGCGCCAGCGCCGCGGCCGACACGACCGCGACCAGCTTGAACTTCGTGGACATCGAGGTTTCTTCCCTTTCGGCAGGCGCGGCGGCGCGCCGCTGGACCAGCTTGGGCTTGCGTGGGGTGGCGGACGGGGACGGGCTCAGCGCGCCGGTGAGGCGCTGACCGCGTACTCGGGCTGGGCCGGGACCGCCGGGCCGCGGCGGTCGAGCACCGAGCGGAGGATCTCCCCGACCCGGACGGAGGTGTTGGACAGCAACGACGACGAGATGCCGTGCGTGTGCTCGGTGCCGCCCTGGAGGTACAGGCCGGCCACGACGTCGTCGTCGGTGCGCAGCCGGTAGTCGCGGTCGACGCCGAGCCGGCCGTGGGCGTCGCGGGCGCAGCGCCCGGCCAGCTCGCCCAGCAGCGCGGTCGGGTCGGCCTCGCGGTAGCCGGTGGCGTAGACGATCGCGTCGGCGTCGAGCACCTCGCGCTCGCCGGTGGCCAGCGACTCGACGGTCACGGTGAGCCCGTCGCCGCGGTCGTCCAGCCCGGCGACCCGGGACAGGTTGAGCAGCCGCAAACGGGGGCGGCCCAGCACCTTCTCCCGGTACACCCGCCGGTACAGCTCGGCGATCAGCTCGTGGTCCACCACCGCGTAGTTGGTGTTGGCGTGGTAGTCCATGAGCCTGCGCTTGACCGGGTCGGGGGCGGCGAAGAAGTCGTCCACGGCGTCCGGGTCGAAGATCCGGTTGGCGAACGGGCTGTCGTCGGCGGGGCTGTAGCCGTAGCGGGCGAACACCGCGCACACCTCGGCGGACGGGAACCGCTCGTGCAGGAACGCGGTGACCTCCGCGCCGCTCTGCCCGGCGCCGACCACGACCAGCCGGCGCGGGTCGGTCAGCGACTCGACGCGGTGCAGGAAGTCCCGGTTGTGCCACACCCGGTCGGACGCCCGCACGCCGTCGGGCAGGGCCGGGCGCAGGCCGGTGGCCAGCACCAGGTTGCGGGCGCGGCGCACCTCCACCTCGCCCGCGGCCGTGCGGGAGACGACGTCGAAGTGCGTGACCAGGCCGTCCTCGGCGACCGGCCGCACGTCGACCACGTCGTGGCCGTAGGAGACGAGGTCGTCCACCCGGCCCGCGGCCCACTCGAAGTAGTCGTGGAACTCGACCCGCAGCGGGAACAGGTTCTTGTGGTTGATGAAGTCGACCAGCCTGCCCTTGCCGTGCAGGTAGCTGAGGAAGGTGAAGGTGCTGTTGGGGTTGCGCAGCGTCACCAGGTCCTTGAGGAACGACACCTGCATGGTGGCGTCCTCGAGCAGCATCCCGCGGTGCCAGCCGAAGCGCGGCTGGCGCTCCAGGAAGTGGGCGGTCACCACGTCTTCGGCGCGCGCGGTGGCGTTGTACTCGGTGACGGCGATCGCGAGGGCCAGGTTGGACGGCCCGAAGCCGACGCCGAGGACGTCGAAGACCGGTGGCTGTGGCATGGCTGTCCCATCGGGTTCGTCGGCACAGGGTGATCGAACTTTGGTTACCCTAACCTAAGTCAAACCTCGAGCGGGAGTGATCCAGACCTCTCTTGCGATTAGGGTAGCCTCACCTGACCATCAGCGGAAGGCAGGCACCGGGGTGAAAACCGTCCACCAGACCGGCGTCCTCCGGCAGGCGGTGACCGGGCAGTGGAGATCGGTGACCGTCGCCTCGGTGCTCGGCGCGGCCCACCAGGCGGGCGAGGCCGCGGTGCCGCTGCTCATCGGCGTGGTGATCGACGAGGCCGTGCGCACGGGCGCGGGCGGGCGGCTGCTGTCCTGGATCGGCGTGCTGGCCGCGGTGTTCGTGGCGTTGTCGCTGAGCTTCCGCTTCTCCCTGCGCAGCGGCGAGAAGGCGTCCCACCTGGCCGCGCACGAGGTGCGGTCCGCGCTCGCCGCGCGGGTGCTGTCGGCCGACGGCGGCGCGACCGGCGGCCGGCTGTCCGGGGAGCTGGCCGGCATCGCGACCGGTGACGCCCAGCGCGTCGGGCAGGTGAACCTCGCGTTGCCGATCGCGTTCTCCGCGGTGGTCGGGCTGCTGGTGGGCGCGGTGGCGCTGCTGCGGGTGTCGCCGGTGCTCGGGCTGCTGGTGCTGGTGGCCGCGCCGGTGCTGCTGGGCCTCGCGCACGTGCTCGGCAAGCCGCTCGAACGGCGCAGCGACGCCGAGCAGGACCGGGCCGCGCTGGCGTCCGGCGTGGCGGCCGACCTCGTCGCCGGCCTGCGGGCGGTGAAGGGCATCGGCGCGGAGGCGACCGCGGCGCGGCGGTACCGGGCGACCAGCAGGTCGTCCATGGCGGCCGCGGTCCGCGCCGCCCGGTCCCGCGCCGGGCTGGACGGCTCGATGCTCGCGATGACCGGCGTGTTCCTCGCGGTGGTCGCCCTGGTGGGCGGGCACCTCGCGGCGTCCGGGGCGATCACGGTCGGCCGGCTCGTCGCCGCCGTGGGGCTCGCGCAGTTCCTGCTGTGGCCGCTGTCGGTCTTCTCCTGGGTCAACGGCCTGCTGGCACAGGGCCGCGCGTCGGCCGCGCGGGTGGCCGAGGTGCTGGCCGCTCCCCCGGCCGTGCCGCCCGGCACGACCCCCGTGCCGACGCCGGTGGCCGGGCGCGTGGAGCTGACCGACGTGGTGTCGGGGTCGCTGCGCGGCGTCTCGCTGACCGCCGAGCCCGGCGAGCTGCTGGGGGTGGTGGCACGGGACCCGGCGGACGCGGTGTCCCTGCTGGCCGTGCTGGCGCGCGAGGTGGACCCGGAGCGCGGCGCCGTGACGCTGGACGGGCTGCCGCTGTCCACTCTGGAGGGCGCCGCGCGGCGGTCGGCGCTGCTGGTCGCCGCGCACGACGCGGATTTGTTCGAGGGGACGGTGCGGGACAACGTCGCGGCCGGCGGCGCGGGGACCGACGGGGCGCGGCTGCGCGAGGCGATGGCCGCGGCCCGGGTGGACGACGTGGCGCGGGCGCTGCCCGACGGGCTCGACACGGTGATCACCGAGCGCGGCCGGTCGCTGTCGGGCGGGCAGCGGCAACGGGTGGCGCTGGCCCGCGCGCTGGCCGCCGGTTCGCCGGTGCTGGTGGTGCACGACCCGACGACCGCGGTCGACGCGGTGACCGAGGTGTCGCTGGCCGGCGGGATCAGGCGGGTGCGGGCCGGGCTGACCACGATCGTGGTCGCCACGAGCCCGGCGCTGCTGGCGGTGGCGGACCGGGTGGTGTTCCTCGCGTCCGGCGTCGTCGTGTCCTCCGGCGCGCACGCGGACCTGGTGGCGGACGAGGACTACCGACTGGTGGTGTTGAGCTGATGCGCGAGTTGTTGGCGACCGCGTCCGGCACGCGGACCTGGGCCGCGGTCGGCGAGCTGGTGCGACCGCGTCGCGCGGCGGCCTGGGGCGCGGCGCTGGTGCTGCTCGCGGGCACGGCGGTCGGGCTGCTCACCGCGCCGGTGCTGGGCCGGATCGTGGACCTGGCCGGCGCGGGGTCGTCCGCCCTCGCGTGGCCGGTGGCGGTGCTGGTGCTGGTCGCGGTCGTGCAGGGCGTCTCGACGGCGTACGGCACGTCCCTGGTGGCGCGCCTGGGCGAGGGGATGCTCGCCGACCTGCGGGAGAGGTTCGTCGAACGGGCGCTGCACCTGCCGCTGGAACGGGTGGAGGAAGCGGGCGCGGGCGACCTGACCTCGCGGGTGACGCGGGACGTGCAGGTGATCGCGGACGCGGTGCGCAACGCGCTGCCGGTGATGGCGCGGTCGGCGTTGACCATCGCGTTGACCGTGGTGGGCATCGCGGTGCTGGACTGGCGGTTCCTGCTGCCGGTGGCGTTGGCGCTGCCGATCCACGTGCACACCGTGCGCTGGTACGGCGGGCGCGCCGTGCGGCTGTACGCGGCGCAGCGGGTCGCGGTCGGCGTCCAGCAGCAGCAGTTGCTGGACTCGATCGGCGGCGCGGCGACCGTGCGCGCGTTCGGCCTGGCCCCCGCGCACGTGGCGCGGGTGCGGTCGCGGTCGCGGGAGGCGGTGGACCTGGCGCTGCGCGGCATCCGGCTGCTCACCCGGTTCTACGGCCGGCTGAACGCGGCCGAGTTCGTCGGCCTGGCCGGGGTGCTGGCGACCGGGTTCTGGCTCGTCGGCTCGGGCTCCGCCTCGGTGGGCACGGCGACCGCCGCCGCTCTGTACTTCCACAGCCTGTTCAACCCGGTCAACGCCGCGCTGGCGCTGGCCGACGACGCCCAGGCCGCCACCGCGTCGCTGTCGCGGCTGGTGGGCGTGGCCGACGAGCCGATGCCGTCGACCGAGGGCCGGGTGCGGCCGGTGGACACCTCGATCAAGCTCGCGGGCGTGTCCTACTCCTATGTGGACGGTCACCCGGTGCTGCGGGACGTGGACCTCGAACTGGCCGCCGGCGAGCGGGTGGCGCTGGTCGGCGCGTCCGGCGCGGGCAAGACCACGCTGGCCAAGCTGATCGCGGGCGTGCACGAGCCGACGAGCGGGTCGATCCGCCTCGGCGGGGTGGAACTCGCCGCGGCCGAGCGGTCCGTCGCGCTGATCACCCAGGAGGTGCACGTCTTCGCCGGCCCGCTGGCCGACGACCTGCGGCTGGCCCGGCCCGACGCCGGCGACGACGAGCTGGAGGCCGCGCTGGCGCGGGTCGGCGCGCTGGGCTGGGCGTCGGCCCTGCCGTCCGGGCTCGACACCGTGGTCGGCGAGGGCGGGCACCGGTTGACCGTGGCGCAGGCGCAGCAGTTGGCGTTGGCGCGGCTGGTGCTGGCCGACCCGCCGGTGGCGATCCTGGACGAGGCGACCGCGGACGCGGGCAGCGCCGGCGCGCGGGAACTGGAGGAGGCGGCGGCGCGGGCGTTGGACGGGCGGACCGGTCTGCTGGTCGCGCACCGGCTCACCCAGGCCGTCACGGCGGACCGCGTCGTCGTGCTGGACGAGGGCCGCGTGGTGGAGAACGGCACGCACGACGAGCTGCTGGCCGCCGGAGGCCGCTACGCCGCGCTGTGGGCCGCCTGGTCGGGCACGCGTTCCTGAGCCCGGACGCCCACAGCGCCGCGGCGCGGCTAGAACAGGACGATCAGCAGGATCAGCGCGAGGACGATCGCGATGATCGTCGGGACGGTGGCCGGCGAGCGGCGGTAGTGGCTCTGCACCGACGTGGTGCGGAACCAGCTGTACGGCAGACGGCGACGGTGTCGCTGCACCCAGGGCATGTCGGCTCCCTACGTCGTGTTGTCCCCCATGGCTGCCCTTGGGATACCCCGCGCCGGCCGCGCGGACACCTTCGTGTGATCCGGTGCGGAAGTCGGTGTGCCCGTGGCGAAACGGGGTACGGACCGCGACCGGCCCGGCCTAGCGTGGCGGACGTGGAGATCATCGACGTGACGCCGCGGCTGCGGATGCTGCGGTTCCCGGTCGGACAGGCGTACGTGTGGCGGGACGGCGACGCGCTGACCGTCGTCGACACCGGCACCGCCGGGCACGCGGACCGCATCGCCGCGCTGGGCCGGGTCGAGCGGATCGTGCTCACCCACTGCCACGACGACCACATCGGTTCGGCCGCGGCGTTGCGCGCGGCGACCGGCGCGCCCGTGCACGCGCACCGGGCGGACGCGCCGGTGATCCGCGGCGAGGCGCCCCGGCCGACACCGGTGATCCCGCCCGGGGAGCGGGAGCTGTTCGACCGCGTCACGCCGACCGTGCCCCGCGCGCCGCGCTCGCCCGTCGACCGGGAGGTGGAGGAGGGCGACGTGCTCGACTTCGGCGACGGCGCGCGGGTCCTGTCGATCCCCGGTCACACGCCGGGCAGCATCGCGATCCACCTGCCCGCGCACGGCGTGCTGTTCACCGGCGACACGGTGGCCACGGGGGAGGGCGCGCCGATCCCCGGCGTGTTCAACACCGACCGGCCGCGGCTGCTGGAGTCCGTGCGACGCCTGCTGGACCTCGACCCCGCCGTGCTGTGCGTCGGCCACGGCGACCCGGTTTTGGGCGGGACCCGGTCAGCCTGACCGGCGGGCGACGAACGCGGTGGGCAGCACGACCGGCTCGCGGGCCGGCGGCGCGCCCTCCAGCCGGGCCAGCAGGAGCCGGGCGGCGGCCTCCCCCATCTCCCGCATCGGCTGCCGCACGGTCGTCAGCTCGGCGTGCGCGGCGATGGGTATGTCGTCGAAGCCGACCACCGCGACGTCGTCCGGCACCCGGCGGCCGACCGCGGCCAGCGCCCGCATCACGCCGAGCGCCGACAGGTCGTTGTGCGCGAAGACGGCGTCGAAGCGCAGCCCGGTGGCCATCAGCTTCTCCGTGGCCACCGCGCCGCGGTCGGTGCCGAAGTCGCCCTCCACCACCAGCCGCGGGTCCACGTGGACGCCCGCGTCGCCCAGCGCGTCGAGGAACCCGTCCAGCCGCTCGCGCACGCACCCGAAGTTCGCCGGCCCGGTCACCACGGCGAACGCGGTGCGGCCCGCCGCGACGAGGTGCTGCGCCGCCGCCTGCGCGCCCTCCCGGTTCGTGGTGCTCACCGACGGGAACCCGGGCCTGCTGCCCCGGTCGTCGATCATCACCACCGGCAGGCCCTGGTCGTGCAGCGTCTCGATGTAGCTCAGCGTGTCCGGCGGCTCGATCACCAGCAACCCGTCGAACGCCTTGGCCGACACGTGGCTCGCGAACTGGGCCAACGACTCCGAACCCCGGTTCACCGTGTAGAGCAGCAGGCCGTAGCCCTCGGCCTCCAGCTCGTCCACCGCGCCCTGCACCACCTCGCCGGTCCACGGCCAGGTCAGCGACGGCACGAGCATGCCGACGGTCCGGGCCCGGCCGCGGGCGAGGCCGACGGCGCGGGCGCTGGGCACGTAGCCGACGTCCGCGATCACCTGCCGCACCCGCGCCGCCGTGGCCGCGTCGACGTCCGGTTTGCCGTTGAGGACGCGGGACACGGTCGCCTTGCTCACCTGGGCGCGCTGGGCGACTTCGGCGATCGTGACTCGCACGGTGCACTCCTCGGTTGCGTCTGCGGAACCGGGCCCGTAACCGGTACCGAAACCGGTTACGGACACGCAGTCAACCGCTCCGTGCACGCAGCGTCAAGAGTCCGTTGCCCGGACGGGGTCCGGACGCACCGGTCAGGCGCGCCCCGTTCGGGGGTCGGCGCAGCGGCCGACCCGCGCATCGCGCACGATCGGCGGACCGCCTCGACCCGCCGAGGGTCCCGGCGCGGCGGGTGCGCCGGACACGGCCCCGGCACGCCCGTCGCGATCCACGACGTCGGCGCGACCGGCTCTGCGGGCCGGCCAGCGGCATCGCCCGTCGAGACCGAGGGCTTCGGCGCGGCCGGCTCCTCGGGTCGGCCCGGCCGGGTCACGCGACGTGGCGGGGGCCCCGCCGGGGGGCGCGGCCCCGCGGCGGGCCGGCCCGGCCCGGTCCGGCCGCGGCGCGGTATAACACAAGATCACAG
>NZ_JBHYXZ010000114.1:0-28747 GCF_042752395.1 Actinosynnema sp. NPDC059335
CGCCAGGGGACCCCTGCTTTGATCTTACCGACAGGCACCGACAATTCCGGGGCCTCGCGCCCGGCCACCCCGCCCGGCCGTCGTCGTCACGCCCGGCCGCAGCGCCCGGCGGTCACGCTCAGCCCTTGCCGACCGTTGTGCCGGCGGTCCCGCCCGATCCCTGCTCCCGGCTGTCGTGCCCGGCCGTCATGCTCGCCTGTCGTGCTCAGACCTCGAGCCTCGACCGGTCGATTAACAGCGGGCCGGCCGAGGGTCAGGTGGCGTCCGGGTCGTAGGGGGGCCGCTCCCCGCGCTCCAGCGGCCGGTCCCGGCTCGTCGTGTCGCGCGCCGGCGGCACGGCCGGGTGGCCGTTCGACTTCTCGCTCGGCTCGTCGTCCCACAGGTGCTTGGTGATCGCGCGCTTGGGGTCGAAGTTCCGCAGCTCCCGCAGGTCCTCCAGGGGCTTGCGGAGCTGCTCGAACTCCGGCCCCATCTCCTGCTTCAGCTGCTCCCGCGCCCCGGTCGCGTACTCGCGGACCCGGCGGAGCGACTTGCCGACCCAGGCCGCGGCGTCCGGCAGCCGCTCCGGCCCCAGGATGAACAGCCCCGCCACGATGATGACGAGGATCTCAAGCCACCCGATGCTGTCGAACACCCGCGTGCCCCACCTTCCGCGCCACCCTGCCTGACCGCCAGCGTAGCCGTCAGTCGGACCTCAAAGTCACCTGCACGGTCAGCTCACGGCCCTGCCTGGCCAGCACGACCGGCACCGTCTCGCCGATTTCATGTTCCCTTACCGCGACCGTCAGCTCGGCGGCGTTGCGCACCATCCGGTCGCCGACCCGGGTGATGACGTCGCCCTCCTCGATGCCGGCCGCGTCGGCCGCGCCGCCCTCCAGCACGTTCTGCACCTGCGCGCCCTCGGCGGTCTCCGCCGACGCCGACCGCACGTTCACGTTCATGTCGGCGTGCTTGACCGACCCGTCGCGGATCAGCGCCTGGGACACCTTGCGCGCGTAGTTGCCGGAGATCGCGAACCCGAGGCCGACCGACCCGCCGGTCTCGGTGCGGATCGAGGAGTTGATCCCCACCAGCGCGCCGGACGAGTCGACCAGCGCGCCGCCGGAGTTGCCGGGGTTGATGGCCGCGTCGGTCTGGATCGCGTCGTAGGTGACCTGCGGCCCGCCGTTCTCGCCCGCGGCGGTCACGGGCCGGTGCAGGGCGCTGACGATGCCCTCGGTCACGGTGTTCGACAGCGACAGCGGCGAGCCGATCGCCAGCACGGTGTCGCCGACGGCCAGGTCGTCGGAGTCGCCGAACTGCAGCACGGTCGGGTTGTCCACCTCGACCTTGATCACCGCGAGGTCGGTCTTGGAGTCGCGGCCGACGACCTGCGCGACGGCGCGCTTGCCGTCGATGAACACCACGGTCAGCTTCGCCGACGTGTCCTGCACCGCCGGGGCGACCACGTGGTCGTTGGTGAGCACGTACCCGGCGCCGTCGATGACCACGCCGGAGCCGACGCCGGCCACGTTCGCGCCCTTGAACTCGATCGACACGACGCTGGGCGTGACACGCTTGGCGATGTCGGCGACCGAGCCGACGGGCCGCTCCTTGCCGGGCTTGACCTCGGCGAGCGTGACACCGCCGTCGGTGAGCGGGTTGCCGACCCGGCCCAGCAGCCAGCCGACCACGCCGCCCGCCGCGCCGACCAGCAGCGCGGCCACCAGGAGCACGGCCAGGGCGGTCGGCTTGACGCGTCGCCCGAACAACAGTTCGGGCACGCTGAGCCGCGGTCCGGGCCCGGGTTCGGCCTCGGTGTCGGCGGCGGGCTGCTCGGTGACGGCGGGCGGGCCGATGACGGCCGACGCGCCGGGGTCGCGCCACGCGTCGCCCGCGGGTTTGCCCTCCCAGAAGACGGGTTCGACCTCGGGTTCGCCGCCGAGGTCCACCGGCGGGCGTTGCAGGCGGGCGCCCGGGTCGCCCGGCGGCCGGCCGAACGCCGTGGCCAGCGCCTCCGGTGGCGGCGGCGCGAGCCGGACGGAGCCGTTGCCGCCGTCGAGGACGGGCCGGTCGCCGGCGAACGCGCCCGCCACGCCCCTCGGCCGGCCGAACACGGCCTGCTGGCCGGGGTCCACGGGCGGGCGGTTCAGCGGGCGCGGTGCGAGCCTGCGGTGCGCCCCGTCGTCGACGCCCGACCTGGGGGTCCCGTTGCCCTGCTCTGGCTCCCTCATCGCTCCCCGCACGTCGTCACACCATGGTCGTCGCGGGGCAATCGTGCCCGGCGACCGGTGAAGTTGCCGTCAGCGGGCTGGTCAGCGGCCCATCAGGCCGGTGTCGGCCACGGGTCGCAGCGCGGCGCCGGGCTCGCGGTCGGCGGCCGCGGACGACGGCGCGACCACGGGCGAGGGCTGCGGGGTGTTGCCCTGGGCGGGCACGGGCGCGGGGTCGTCGCCGCCCGGCGCGACGAGCGCGAGCGCGCCCAGCATGAGCCCGGAGACGACGACGCCGGCGCCCTGCCGAGCGCGTCTACCCCCGAAGACTCCGAAGCGGCTTCCGCCGCCGGTTCCGAAAGGGCGGCCGGCCCCCAGCACGGGACCGCTGCCGAACGCGACCCGGTCGGGCCGCTGCACGGTGACGAGCTGGCCGTCCTCGGTGACCGCGAGGCCGTCCGGCGCGCTGGGCAGCTCCACCTCCTGCGGGATCGCGCCCAGCCTGGCCAGCAGGCCGGCGGGCGCGCAGGGCGCGTCGGCGGCGCGGACCGCGGACCGCGCCTGCTGCTGCGAGTACGCCTCGGCGGCGCAGAACGGGCAGCGGGCCAGGTGGGCCGCCGCCCGGTTGTGCGCCGAGGCGGACAGCTCGCCGTCGACGAAGGCGACGACCGCGTCGGGCAGCAGGTGCTGCTCGGGCAGTTGCCAACCTCGCAGATCGGTCATGCAGAGTCCTCCTGAACGAGACCCCGACGGCGTTCCAGTGCGACCCTCAGGGCCTGGCGGCCCCGGTGGATCCTGCTCCTCACGGTACCCAGTTTCACGCCGAGGGTGGCGCCGATCTCCTCGTAGGAGAGTCCTTCCACGTCGCACAGCACCACGGCGGCCCGGAACTCCGGCGGCAGCTCGTCCAGCGCGGCCTGCAGCTCCGGGTCGAGGTGCGTGTCGTCGTAGACCTCCTCCGGCGTCGGGTCGTCGCCGGGGATGCGGTCGCTCTCCTCGGGCAGGGCCTCCATGCGCACGCGGGAGCGGCGGCGGGCCATGTCGAGGAACAGGTTCGTGGTGATGCGGTGCAGCCAGCCCTCGAAGGTGCCGGGTTTGTAGGACGCCAGGGACCGGAAGACCCGGATGAACGTCTCCTGGGTGAGGTCCTCGGCGTCGTGCTGGTTGCCGGTGAGGCGGTAGGCCAGCCGGTACACCCGGTCGGCGTGTTCGCGCACGACTTCGTCCCACGTGGGCGGGATCCACTCCACGTCGTCGATGGGGGCCGTCGGTGCGGCGGTCGGCTGCTCAGGCATCGGGCGGGTAAGCACCTCCAGTGGGCTGGCTGCCCTGCTGCACGGGTCAACGCTCGTGTCCCCTGACGTGTTCCCGTGGGTCCTGCTCGTCATGCGTTGGGACCAGCGTGACGTCCTCCCTTATAACCATCGTGAGAGGCGGCTGAGAGCACGCTGAGAATCCGGCGTCGTCCGCCGGAACCACCCGAACCGCCGCCGGCGGCGTTAGCCTTCGTGCTGTGGATGCGCCGACGCGCGAGTACGTGGAGCGCTACCTGCCCGAGGACGCCGTGATCGCGGCGGCGCGGGCTCGTGGCGCCGAGTTGGGCTGCGTGCCGATCGGGTCCGGCGGCGGGGCGGCGTTGCGGTTCCTCGCCGCGGCGCTGCGGGCCAAGGCCGTGGTGGAGGTCGGCACGGGCGCCGGGGTCGGCGCGTTGTACCTGCTCGGCGGCATGCCCGAGGCCGGCGTGCTGACCTCGATCGACGTGGCGCCGGAGTACCAGCGGGCGGCGCGGGCGGCGTTCGCGGAGGCCGGGATCGCGGTGTCCCGCACCCGGTTGATCACGGGTCGGGCGCTGGAGGTGCTGCCGCGGCTCACCGACGGCGCGTACGACCTGGTGTTCGTGGACGCGGCGAAGTCGGAGTACCCGGCGTACCTGGCCGAGGGCGTGCGGCTGCTGCGGCCGGGCGGGGTGATCGCGTTCGACAACGTGCTGTGGCACGGGCGCGTGGTCGACCCGGCCCACCGCGACCCGGACACGACGGCGATGCGCGAGGTGGCGCGGGCGGTGCGCGAGGACGACCGGCTGGTGCCGGTCATCCTGCCGCTGGGCGACGGGCTGCTGGTGGCCGCGAAGGCGGGCTGACCGGCGGGCCGCCCCGACCCGGTGGCACCGGTCCGGGCGGTATGCCCAGCCGGGTGGGGTTCGGGGCGGACGCCGGTCGGGGACCCCCGGGAGGAGGTCCCCGACCTCGCGGCTCAGTACGCCGTGACGCCCTTCCCGAGCACCGTGACGCCGCCGGTGGACACGGTGTAGCGCTGCCGGTCCGTCGCCGGGTCCACGCCGATCAGCGCGCCGTCGGGCACCACGACGTTCTTGTCCAGGATCGCCCGCCGCACCACCGCCCCGCGCCCGATCCGCACGCCCGGCAGCAGCACGCTGCCCTGCACCACCGACCCGGACTCCACCACCACGTCCGAGCTGATCACCGACCCGTGGACGGTGCCGGAGATGATCGACCCCGGCCCCACCATCGAGTCCTCGGCGCTGCCCCCGGCGATGAACTTCGCCGGCGGCAGCGGCGGCGTCGCCGTCCGGATCGGCCACGCCTGGTTGTAGAGGTTGAACACCGGCCGCACCGACACGAGGTCCATGTGGGCCTCGTAGTAGGCGTCGATGGTGCCCACGTCGCGCCAGTAGCCCCGGTCCCGGTCGGTCTCGCCCGGCACCTTGTTGTCCGCGAAGTCGTAGACGTGCGCCTGCCCCTGGTCGACGAGCATCGGGATGATGTCGCCGCCCATGTCGTGGTCGGAGTCGGGGTTGGCGGCGTCCGCGCGCAACGCCTCGATGAGCGCCTCCGTGGTGAACACGTAGTTGCCCATCGACGCGAACGTGACCTCGGGGTCGTCCGGCACGTGCGGCGGCTCCGACGGCTTCTCCAGGAAGCGGGTGATGAGCCCGGTCTCGTCGGAGTCGATGCAGCCGAACGCCTTGGCCTCGGCGCGCGGCACCCGGATGCCCGCGACGGTCACGCCCGCCCCGGTCTCCACGTGCTGCTCCACCATCTGGCCGGGGTCCATCCGGTAGACGTGGTCCGCGCCGAAGATGATCACGTGCTCCGGCTTCTCGTCGTTGACGAGGTTCAACGACTGGAAGATGGCGTCGGCGCTGCCGGTGTACCAGCGAGGGCCCAGCCGCTGCTGGGCCGGCACCGGTGTGACGTACTGGCCGAGCACATTGGACAGCCTCCAGGTGGTGGAGATGTGCCGGTCCAGGGAATGGGATTTGTACTGGGTGAGCACGCAGAGCTTGACGAAACCCGCGTTCACCAGGTTGGACAGGACGAAGTCCACCAGCCGGTAGTTACCGCCGAAGGGCACCGCCGGCTTTGCCCGGTCGGCGGTCAACGGCCACAACCGTTTCCCCTCGCCACCGGCGAGGACAATTCCCAGAACGTGCGGTTGCCCTTTCACGACAACGACCCTAACGGGGTGGGCACCGGCCCACCAACGGCGAAGTAACGCAAACTCCTCACGTTCACCCGGCCGTCCCCGGCAAGGGGGTTACGGTGGCCCCCGTGCGAATTGGACTGCTCACACGGGAGTACCCGCCGGAGGTCTACGGCGGGGCTGGGGTGCACGTCGGTTTCCTGGTGCCGAGGTTGCGCGAACTGGTCGACGTGGACGTGCACGCCTTCGGCGGGCCGCGCGCGGACGCCAGGGCGCACAACCCGGCGCACGGGCTGGAGCAGGCGAACGCCGCGCTGGCCACGCTGTCGGTGGACCTCGAGATGGCCGCCGCGCTGGGTGACGCGCAGCTCGCGCACTCCCACACCTGGTACGCCAACATGGCCGGTCACCTGGCCAAACTGCTGCACGGCATCCCGCACGTGGTGACCGCGCACTCGCTGGAGCCGCGCCGGCCGTGGAAGGCCGAGCAGCTCGGCGGCGGCTACCGCGTCTCGTCCTGGGTGGAGCGCACCGCGTACGAGGCGGCGGACGCGGTGATCGCGGTCAGCGAGGGCATGCGGGCCGACGTGCTGGACTGCTACCCCGCGCTGGACCCCGCCCGGGTGCACGTGGTGCGCAACGGCATCGACACGGCGGCCTACCACCCGGTGACCGAGACCGACGCGCTGGTCCGCCACGGGATCGACCCGACGCGGCCGATCGTGACGTTCGTGGGCCGGATCACGCGGCAGAAGGGCGTCGGGCACCTCGTCGCCGCCGCCCACCGGATCTCGCCGGACGCCCAGGTCGTGCTGTGCGCGGGCGCGCCGGACACGCCGGAGATCGCCGAGGAGACGCGCCTGGCGGTGGCCGAGCTTGCCGCCGCCCGGCCCGGGGTGTTCTGGATCCGACAGATGCTCCAGCCCGCCGAGGTGCGGCAGATCCTCAGCCACTCGACCGTGTTCGTGTGCCCGTCGGTGTACGAGCCGCTGGGCATCGTGAACCTGGAGGCGATGGCGTGCGGCACCGCCGTGGTGGCCTCCGACGTGGGCGGCATCCCGGAGGTCGTGGACCACGGGCGCACCGGGCTGCTCGTGCACTACGACGAGAAGGACGTCGAGGCGTACCGGGTGGCGCTGGCCGACGCGGTCAACGAGGTGCTGGGCGACCCGGCGCGGGCGGCGGCGTTCGGCGAGGCCGGGCGGCAGCGGGCCGTGGAGGAGTTCTCCTGGGCGACGGTCGCCGAGCAGACCGTGGCCGTGTACGAAGCGGCGCTGGCCGGCGTCCGGTGACCGACTGACACCGCGGTGTGACGGTCGCCACTCCGACGGGGTGCAACTCCCCGGGGTGGCGACCGCCTTTTAACCAGTAGGGGCGACTACTGGGGGCGGACCATGCGGTGGCTGGTGCTCCTGCTCGCGCTGGTGGCCGGCGGCTGCGCCCCGTCGGCGTTCAGCGCGGAGCAGGTCAGGTTGACCATGAAGGGGCAGCCGGTGCTCGACGCGCCGGGCCTGCAGGCGCGGGCCGAGGCGGAGCTGAGCTACACGCTGTCGTTCGGGTACGTGGCGCGGACCGGGAAGTCGGAGGTGAGCTGCTGGTTCGCCCGCACCGGGGAGGCGTTCGAGGTCGACACGCGGCTGTGGTGCGGCCCCGTGCAGGTGCCCGGCACGGCGGCGGCCACGGACTGGGTGCCGGTGCCGATGAAGGAGGTCGAGCGCGACTCGTCCGGGATCCGGCTGGAGGTGCAGCCGCCGCAGGTGCCCGCGCAGGGCTCCCGCAGCACGCCGGTGGGGAAGCTGGTGCGCACCGACGGGCGGGAGACCGAGGCCGACCAGGGCGTCGGCGAGGCCGGGCCGGACTTCCTGGCCGTGCTGCCCGACGACGGGCAGGCGCTCGACCCGGCGTCCGCGATGGTGCGCGACGACCAGTTGGAGGTGCGCGTCACGGGCTACGCGTCGCCGTCGGTGTGGCCGACGGCGGAGGGCGACCTGCGCGCCGAGCACGGGGTGGCGTTACGGGTGCTGCGGGTGCGGGTGACGCGGCACGGCGAGGTGGACTCGGCGTTCGGGCAGACGCCGTGGCGGGGGTGGGTGCCGCAGGCGCCGGAGCTGTCGCTGGACGTGCCGGGGCGGCGGCACCGGCTGCCCGCCGACCGGTTGCCGGACGACGGGTCGGCGTTGATCGTCTACACCGTGCCGGCCGGCGGCGGGCCGGAGGCGCTGGTGCTCGACACGGTCGGGGCGAAGTCGCTCCAGCAGCGGGTCCACGTGCCGTCCGGGCAGGTCGTCGGCGAGGCGCCGGCGGTGCTGCGGCGGGCGCCGGGGCCGGAGGCGATCTCGGTGTCGACGCCGGTGTCGGTGGGCGCGGCGGCCGGGTCGCTGGAGGTGGTGCGGGCGCGGCTCGGCCGGCAGCGGCCGGTGTCCAACGGCGGGCAGTACGAGCTGGCCACGGCCGGCCCGGGGCTGGCGCTGGTGGAGCTGCGGCTGGTCGGGCACGGGCTGCCGGCGGCGCTGGGCGCGGGGCGGACGGCGGGGCTGGTGACGCTGACGGTGCCGGGCGGGCAGCCGGCGCGGCAGGTCGGCGCGCGGTACGGCGGGGAGGTGTTCCCGACCGCGGTCGTGTTCGAGGTGCCCGAGGACGTGCGGTCGGTGGCGCTGTCGGTCGCGGCCGGGCGGGTCACCGTGCCTCAGCTGGGCGAGGTCGCGGTGACCGGCGGCGCGGCGGCGGAGGTGCCGTTGGACTTCTGAACCCGGTGCGCCGCGACGGCGGCGCAGGCCGCCAGCCCCAGCCACGCGGTGACCAGCGCGGTCAGGCCCGGCCAGCCGCCGGCCTGGTAGGCGGCGCTGCCCGCCGTGCCGCCCGTGCTGCTGCCGACGTAGAAGGCGAACAGGTAGACGCCCGACGCCTGGCCGCGCACGTGCTCGGGGGCGCGGGCGCCGACCCACCCGCTCGCCACCGCGTGCGCGGCGAAGAAGCCGCCGGTGAAGAGGGTGATGCCGACGGCGATCGCGGCGACGTGGTCGGGCAGCGTGAGCGCGGCGCCCGCGGCGGCCACCGCCAGGCCGGCGAGGGTGGCGCGGGCCCGGCCGTGGCGGTCGGCGAACCGGCCCGCCGCGGCGGACGCGCCACCGCCCGCCGCGTAGGCCAGGTAGACGAGGGTGGCGACGCCCGTGGCCAGGCCGAGGTCGGCGGTGAGGCGGAAGCCGATGACGTTGAAGACGGAGATGAACGCCGCCACCGCCAGGACCGCGATCGCGTACTGGCAGAGCAGGACGCGGTCGGTGAGGGCGTCCTTGAGCGCGCTCGGGCGGCGTGCGGCCGGGTGGCCCTTCGGGAGCAGGAGGGCGGCGGTGACGGCGCAGACCGCGCCGAACGCGCCGGCGAGGGCGAGGGCGGTGCGCCACGACGTGCCGTCGGTGGTGAGGCCGGTGATGAGGCGGCCCAGCATGCCGCCCGCGCTGTTGCCCGCGACCAGCGCGCCGATGGCCGCGCCGACGTGGCGCCGGCCGGCTTCCGCGGCGAGGAACGCCATGGCGGTGGCCGGGACGCCCGCGGTGGCGACGCCCTGGAGGGCGCGGGCGGCGAGGAGCGCCTCGTAGGTCGGGGCGAGCGGGAGGAGCAGACCGAGGGCGGCGGCGGTGAGGACGGACCAGGCGATGACCCGGCGTCGGCCGACGCGGTCGGCGAGGGCGGCCATCGGGATGACCGCGAGGGCGAGCGCGCCGGTGGCGGCGCTCACGGTGAGTGACGCCTGGGCCGGGGTGAGGTGGAACCGGGCGGCGATGTCGGGCAGGACCGACTGCGGTGCGTAGAGCAGGGCGAACGTGGCCACACCCGTCGCGGCGACGGACGTGGTGAGGCGACTGGGCACGTCTTCGACGCTAATCCATGCGTCCAATACGACGGTTTGCGAGAATCGATACCGTGATGGATGAATTGGTGCCGCGGTTGGCCGTCCTGCGCGCCCTGGCCGCCGACGAGCACGTCACCCGCGCCGCCGAAGCCGCCGGCGTCCCGCAACCGACCGTGAGCCGCTGGCTGACCGCGCTGGGCACGTCACTCGGCGCGCCGGTCGTCATACGATCGGGGAGACGGGTGCGCCTGACCAGGGCAGGCCGCCTGCTGTGCGAAGCCGCCGACCGCGCCCTGACCGCCCTGGAAGCCGGCCACCGCGCCGCCACCGAAGAGGTGTCACCCGAACGGGGCGTCGTCGCCCTGGGCTTCCTCCACCTGCTGGGCCGCTCGGTCGTCCCGACCCTGGTCAGCGCCTTCCGCGACGCCCACCCGTCCGTGCGCTTCCGGCTGGTGCAGAGTTCGCGGCAGGACATCCTCACCCACCTGGCGGACGGCGTGGTCGACCTGGCCCTCGTCTCCCCGCCGCCGACCGACCCGGCGTTCGCCCACGCCGTCGTGCGCGAGGAGGAGCTGGTCCTCGTCGTGCCGCCCGGCCACCGCCTGGCGGCCCGCGCGGCGGTCGCGGTCGCGGAGCTGGCGGCCGAGGAGTTCGTGGGGCTCGAACCCGGCTACGGCCTGCGGCAGATCACCGACGACCTGTGCCGGGCGGCCGGCTTCACCCCCACCCTGGCCTTCGAGGGCCAGGAAACCGAAACCGTCCGCGGTCTCGTGGCGGCCGGCCTGGGCGTCGCCCTGCTGCCGCACGCCGACTCCCCCTCCGGCCTCCCGGAAATCCCCCTGACCCCGCGCGCGTCGCGCGAGATCGCCCTCGCCTGGCCCGCCGACGTCCCCCTCCCACCCGCCGTCCGAGCCTTCCGCGACCACGCCCTCACCGCCTGACCCCCGGCCACGCCCGCCTCGCGCCTCGCCGGCCGCGCACCCGGGACGACGTCCGGGCCGATCAGGCACCCGGCCCGGGCCGGGTCCGATCCCGCCGGTCCGGCCCGCCGCGCTCGGCCTGGCCGATCCGGGCCCGGCACGTCCGGCTGCGCCCGGCCGGGCCGGCGGTGCGCCATCGGCGGGCGGCCACCGGTTCGTGCCACGGCCCAGCCGGCGGCGGTGGGCGGTTCGGCCGGGTCGCGGTCAGGGCCCGGCGGTCCAGGCCGGCTGATCCGGGCCATCCGGTCCGGGCCGGCCCGTCTCCGCTCGCCGGTCCGGGCCGGCTGTTTCAGGCTCGCCGGTCCCGGCTGGCCGGTCCGGGCCGGCTGCTCCAGGCTCGCCGGTCTCCGCTCGCTGCTCCGGGCCGGCTGCTCCAGGCTGGCCGGTCCGGGCCGGCTGCTCCAGGCTCGCCGGTCCCGGCCGGCTGGTCCGGGATCGCCGATCCGGGTGGCCAGCGGCCGGCGTTGGACGGGGCGGGGTCGGGGTGGTCAGGGGGTGGGTGGGGCACTGGTCGGGAGGGGTGGTCGGGGGCGGTTGCGGTTCCTCGATTCAACCGAGGTACGGTAACGGTGTTTCCGTACAATTTCGGGACATGATCACCCGATCGTGTTGGTCGGGGTGGCGGCGTAGGTCTCCGCCAGTTCGATCAGGGTCCGCGCGGCGAAGCCGGTGGCGCCCGCGACGACCTCGTCGTACACCTTGTCCGCGCGCGCCGGGCCCGCGATGTCCAGGTGCGCCCACGGCACGTCGCCCGCGAACTCGCGCAGGAACAGCGCCGCCGTGATGCCGCCCGGCCCCGGCGGGCACTGGCGGACGTCCGCGATGTCGCTCCGCACGTCCTCGACCAGGTCCGCCAACAGCGGCATCCGCCACCACGACTCGCCGACCCGCGCCCCCGCCTCCGCCACCCGCGCGGCGAGGTCGTCGTCGGTCGCGAACAGGCCCCCGGTGCGCAGGCCGAGCGTGACCTTCATCGCCCCGGTCAGCGTGGCCACGTCCACCAGCACGTCCGGCCGGAGGTTGCGGACCGCGTAGGCCAGGGCGTCGGCCAGCACCAGGCGGCCCTCGGCGTCGGTGTTCGTCACCTCGGTCGTCGTCCCCCCGTAGTGGGTGATGACGTCACCCGGTCGATACGCCGACCCGGACACGTGGTTCTCCGCGGCCGGCACCAGGCCGGTCACCCGGACGGGCAGGCTCTGCCGGGCCACGCCGATCAGGGCGGCGATCACCGCCGCGCCGCCGGACATGTCCGTGCGCATCAGGTGCATGCCGTCCGCCGGCTTGACGGAGATGCCGCCGGTGTCGAACGTGATGCCCTTGCCGACCAGCACGAGGTGCGGGCCGCCGTCCCCGGTCCCGGGCCAGGTCAGCTCGATGAACCGCGGCGGCCGGGCCGAGCCGCCGCCCACGGCGAGCACGCCGCCGAACCGCTGCTCGGCGAGCCACTTCTCGTCCCGCACCTCGACCCGCAGGCCGGGCACGGCCTTGGCGGCCTTCACGGCGGCGGCGGCCAGCCAGGCCGGGTCCTTGACGTTCGACGGGGTGTTGGCCAGGTCCCGGCTCAGCGAGGTGGCCGCCGCCAGCGTGGTCGCCTTGCGCACGACGTCCGCCACCCCCGGGGCGGCGGTCACCAGGCGCAGGGACTTCACCCGCTTGGGTGGTTCCTCCCCGGTGACCTTGAACCGGTACCCGCCCAGGGCGATACCGAGCGTGAACGCCGCCACGGCCTCGCCCGCCACGTCGTCGGGCAGCAGCACGTCGTAGGTGGTCGCGCCCTTCGCGGCGTCCGCGTCCAGCGCCCGCACCAGGGCCGCGCCGGCCTTGCGCCAGTCGCCGGGGGCGCCGTCGCCGACCCCGACGACCCGGTCCCGCCCCTGCCGGGACGTCGCGCCGGCCCGGCCGCTCACGTCGTCGGCGTCCACGACCCGCTCCGCGCCCGGCCCGAGCCGCGCCTCGTCCCCGCCGGACGCGACGAGCACCGCGGGCACACCCCGGCGGAGGGTGTCGGCCACCTCGACGGTGACCAGCGGGGTGGGCAGGGGTGCTCGCACGGGGACCTCCGGGGGACGGGCGTGGTCGATCACGCCGGGTGGACAAGCCGCAGGTGGGGGCCGCGGCGCGACGTAGCGATGCCCCGGTTCCACAGTGGAAACCGGGGCTTCGACGCTTTCTCTCTCCGGCCGGTCAGCCGGCGGCTGCCTTGAGGGCGTCGCCCAGGGCGTTGGCCTCATCCGCCGACATCTCGACGACGAGGCGCCCACCACCCTCGAGCGGAACGCGCATCACGATGCCGCGCCCCTCCTTGGTCACCTCGAGGGGACCGTCGCCGGTCCGGGGCTTCATGGCCGCCATCGCGTGCTCCCTCCGTCAACATCTTCCCCGTCCGACCAGGGCCGGATACTCCGCCCATTCTCCCCTATGCGGACTCGGCAGCGAAACCGAACCGATCTTTCCGGCCGGCCGGCGACCTGCCGGCGATCATCACCGAGCCGCAGATCAGGGCCAGGATCGCCGCCTCCCAACGACTTCCGCGGCACGCCGCCGACCGTCACCTGGTCGTGACCCGTCACCGCTCTGTGGCGTGTCGCGGGGTGGCCCTGACACACTCGGACCTCGTGCGAGCCCGTTCCGCGCTCTTCGACGTCTACGGCGGCCACCTCCGCGAGCGGGGTGGCGCGGCGACCATCGCCGCGCTCGTCCGGTTGCTGGAGCCGCTGGACTTCGCCGCGCCCGCGGTGCGCACGGCGGTGTCGCGCACGGTGCGGCAGGGCTGGTTGGAGCCGGTGCGCCTGCCGGGCGGCCCGGGATACGCGATGACACCCCGCGCGGAACGCCGGCTGGACGAGGCGGCGGCCCGCATCTACCGCACCCGGCCGTCCACGTGGGACGGTCGGTGGCACGTGGTGGTGCTGGAGGAGCTGCCCGCGCGGGAGGCGCGGGAGCGGGTGGCGTCGTCGCTGCAACTGCTCGGTTACGGCGCGTTGGGGCCGGTGACGTGGGTCGCGCCGCGCCCGTCGCCGGAGCTGGCGGACGTGCTGGCGGCGGAGGGTGTGGCGGGCAGCACGTTCCTCGGCGGCCACGAGGGCGACCCGGCGGAGCTGGCGGGCCGGGCGTGGGACCTGGCGACGCTGGGCCGCGACTACGCGCGGTTCGTGGCGGAGTGGGAGCCGGTGATGTCCGGTGTGGACGGTACGTCCCCGGCGGCGGCGTTCGCGGCGTCGCAGCGGTTCCTGCACGCCTGGCGCAAGTTCCTGTTCCGCGACCCGGGCCTGCCGCGGGAGCTGCTGCCGGCCGACTGGCCGGGCGCGGACGCGGCCGCGTTCTTCGACCGGCACACCAACCGCCTCGCGCCCGCGGCGGCCAAGTTCGTCGACGATTGCCTCGCCCACCACTGACCGGAGGTCCACCCGTGTCCGAACTCCTCATCGACGACGCCGACGGCGTCCGCACGTTCACGCTGAACCGGCCCGAGTCGTTCAACTCGTTCACGGTGGCGTTGAAGGAGCGGTTCCTGGAGGCGGTGGTGGAGGCGGCCGGCGACGACGCCGTGCGGGCGGTGGTGGTGACCGGCGCGGGGAAGGCGTTCTGCGCCGGTCAGGACCTCAAGGAGCACGTGGCGTTGTTGGAGGCGGGCGACCCGGCGCCGCTGGAGACGGTGGAGAAGCACTACAACCCGCTGGTCAAGGCGATCGTGGGGATGCCGAAGCCGGTGATCGCGGCGGTGAACGGCATGGCGGCGGGCGCGGGGGCGTCGTTGGCGTTCGCGAGCGACCTGCGGGTGGCCGGGGAGGGCGCGAAGTTCCTGATGGCGTTCGCGAACGTGGGGTTGACCGCGGACTCGGGCGCGTCGTGGACGCTGCCGAGGCTGATCGGGCACGGGCGGGCGATGGAGATGATGCTGCTGGCGCAGCCGGTGGACGCGCGGGAGGCGTTGCGGATCGGCCTGGTGGGTCAGGTGGTGCCGGACGGCGAGGTGCTGTCGACGGCGCAGGCGCTGGCCCGGAAGCTGGCCGCCGGGCCGACCACCGCCTACGCGAAGATCAAGGAGGCGATGGCGTTCTCCGGCGCGCTGGCGGCGGCGTTGGAGGTGGAGGCGCGCACGCAGGCGGAGGCGGGGGCGACGGCCGACCACCGGGAGGCGGTGGCCGCGTTCGTGGCGAAGCGGAAGCCGACGTTCACCGGCCGGTGACGGCCTCGGCGGCGCGGAAGCAGGCCGCGATGTGGTCGTCGACCATGCCGGTGGCCTGCATCAGCGCGTAGCAGGTGGTGGGGCCGAGGAAGGCGAAGCCGCGGCGCTTGAGCTCCTTGGCCATGGCCTTGGACTCGGGGGTGACGGCGGGCACGTCGGCGATCGTGGCGGGCCGTTCGTGGTGCTCGGGCGCGAACGACCAGAGCAGGTCGTCCAGCGGCACGTCGAGTTCGGCGACGGCGCGGGCGTTGTTGATCGTGGCGTCGATCTTGGCGCGGTTGCGGACGATGCCCGCGTCGGCGAGGAGCCGGTCGACGTCGTCGGGTCCGAAGGCGGCGACGCGCTCGGGCACGAACCCGGCGAACGCGGCCCGGAAGTTCTCGCGCTTGCGCAGGATGGTGATCCAGGACAGGCCGGACTGGAACGACTCCAGCGCCATGCGTTCGAACAGGGCCGACTCGCCGTGCAGCTCGACGCCCCACTCGGTGTCGTGGTACTCGACGTAGTCGGGGGTGCTGTCGCCCCACGGGCAGCGGACGACGTCGGTCACGGGGTGTACCTCCGGGCGAATGCGGCGAAGCGGTGCAGCGAGAGTCTCACACCCGGCGCGAAGGCCAGGTTGAGCGGCAGGGCGATGTCCTCGGACCAGACCAGCTCGCTGCGGTCCGGGCCGCGCGGGACGACGCGGAACTCGCCGGCGCCGCGGACGAGGCGGCCGGTGTGCTCGACGGCGCACCGCGCGGGTGGTTCCCACGCGGTGATGCGCATGGTGTCGGTGAAGCCGAGCCGGCCGACGCCGGTGAACGCGGTCAGCCCGCTGCCGACGCTCGCGCCGTCGCCGCCGGTCACGCGGACGGTGGTGGCGAGCATCCACTCGCCCTGCCTGGCCCAGTCGGTGAGCGCCGCCCAGGTGGTCCGGGCGGGCGCTTCGACCTGGACGCGCAGGTCAAGCCGGGTCACGCTCGGGTTCCCGGTCCGGTTCGCGGTCCGTGCCCGGGTGCGCCGCGGCGGGCCGCCCGGCTTCGGTTTCCCGCTCGGCCGCGGTGTCGCGGTCGGTCCCGGTCCCCCGGTCCGCCGCGCTCGCGTGGGCGGCTTCGCCCTCCGGGTCGGTCCCGGCCCCGTTCCGCGCCGCGGTCGCGGCGTCGCGGTCGGCCGGGGTGGTCGCCGACGTCCCGGTGGCGGGTTCGACGCCCGGTTCGGCCTCCAGCTCGGCGACCCGGTCGCGCAGCCGTTCGACCTCGCCGGCCAGGCGGTCCAGCGCCCAGTCCACCTCGGTCATCTTGTAACCGCGCATGACCTGCTGGAACTTCAGGTCACGCACGTCCTGCGGGGTCACGTCGTCGGCCGGCAGGCGGGTCGGCGACGCGCCGGGCGGCAGCGGCGCCAGCTCCTCGCCGCGCCCGAACACCAGCGCGGCCAGCAGGAACACCACCGCCGCCACGAGCGCCATGATGACGATGTAGAAGAGCGCTGAGGTCACGTGACGATCGTGACACATGCCCCGCGGGTCAGACCGACGAGAACACCACACAGCGCCGGGCGAGGACGGCGAGCCGCAGCGCGATGGCGAACGAGAACGCGGTCGCGGCGGCCACCGGCGGCGACAGGAGCAGCCGCTGGGGGTCCAGGTAGGCGGTGGCGGCGAGGATGGCCACGTTGCCGAGCAGGGACAGGCCGACCGACCCGACCGCGACGACCCCGGCGAGGCGGGCCAGCGTGGCGGTGCCGACGGTGGTGCGGGCGAGCCGGCGTCCGACGAGCAGCGCGAGCACCGCCACGCCCGCCACGACCCACGCCGAGGCGTCGTTGAAGCGGGCGACGGCGAGGTACCAGTCGGGCGGCGGGGCGGCGAAGTCGGTCCACGCGCCGATCCAGAACATGCGGTTCAGCTCCCACATCACGTAGGCGAGGGGGAGGACGAGCGTCACCGACCGCAGCGTGCGCGTGCCGTGGGCCAGGGCGAGCAGGCCCTGGTACTCGCGGGCGATGGTGGCGACGGGGCCGAACTCGGCGACGGCGCGGCGTTGGGCGGCCTCCTCGCCGAGCCCGCCGTCGCGGTGCGCGGCGGCGGCGTCGTGGAGGCTGTCGCGGGCCTCGGCGAGCAGGTCGCCCTTGACCGGGTCGGGGCCGCGCAGGCGTTGGTCGAGGGCGGTCACGTAGTCGTCGATCACGCCTGCGCCGGCCACGGCCCACCTCCCAGCACGCCCTCGATGGCGGTGGTGAACTCGCGCCACGCGGTGCGTTCGGCGGCGAGCGCGCGCTGGCCCGCCTTCGTGAGCCGGTAGGTGCGGCGCTGCCGGCCGCCGACGGTGCTCCACTCGCTGGCGACCAGGCCCGCGGTCTCCAGCCGGCGCAGGGCCGGGTAGACGGTGCCGGTGGGCAGGTCGAGCGCGCCGCCGCTGCGCCGTTGCAGCGCCTCGATGATGGCGTAGCCGTGCAGCTGGCCGCCGTCGAGCGTGGCCAGCAGGAGCGCGTCGAGGTGCCCGCGCAACGCGTCGGACTTCATGGGTAGCCACTCTACGGATCAGGGCCGGTCGGCGGAATCGGGGACATCCCCGATGTTAAGTTGTCTGCCTACATATAACGTAGCTACTCATGGATGCTCTCGGACTGGCCCGGCTCCAGTTCGCCACCACCACGTCGTTCCACTTCCTGTTCGTGCTGCTGACGCTCGGACTGGTGACGTCGGTGGCGGTGATGCAGACCCGGGCCACGCTGTCCGCCGACCCCGTGCACGCCCGGATGACGCGCTTCTGGGGTCGGCTCTACGTGGTGAACTACGCGCTCGGCATCGCGACCGGCATCGTCATGGAGTTCCAGTTCGGGTTGAACTGGTCGGGGCTGTCGACGTTCGCGGGCGACGTGTTCGGCGCGCCGCTGGCGCTGGAGACGCTGGTGGCGTTCTTCCTGGAGTCCACGTTCCTCGGCCTGTGGATCTTCGGCTGGGACCGGGTGAACAAGTGGGTGCACCTGGCGCTGATCTGGCTGGTCGCGCTGACCGCGTTCGCCTCCGCGTTCTGGATCATGATGGCGAACGCGTTCCTCCAGCACCCGGCCGGGCACGAGCTGCGCGACGGCGTGCTGCGGCTGGTGGACTTCTCCGCGCTGGTGGCCAACCCGACGTTCGGGACGGCGTTCCTGCACGTGTGCTTCGCGTCGCTGACCGTCGGGGGCGTGTTCCTGACCGGGGTCAGCGCCTACCACTTCCTCCGGCGCACCCCGGAGGTGGACTTCTTCCGCCGGTCGCTGCGGCTGGGCGTGGTGCTCACGGCGGTGGCGACGCCGCTGCTGGTCGGGTTCGGGTTCGGGCAGTTCCCGATCGTCCGGGAGTACCAGCCGGACAAGTTCGACACGGTCGGCGCGGTCGACGGCGCGGGCCTCGGCTTCATGATCCAGATCGGGTTCGCGCTGCTGCTGGCGAGCTGGGCGACGGTGCCGCTGCTGTTCCGCGACTGGGTGGTGCGGCTGCGGTTCCCGCTGTACCTGATGGTGCTCGGCATCCCGCTGCCGTTCGTGGCGGCGATCGGCGGGTGGCTGTTCCGCGAGGTCGGGCGGCAGCCGTGGCTGGTGCAGGGGCTGCTGACCACGCAGGACGCGATGTCGCACGTCGACCGTGACCAGTTGCTCGTGTCGTTCGTCGCGTTCACCGGCGTGTTCGTCGCGCTGGCGGTCGCCGACTGGGTGCTGATCGCCCGGTTGGCGCGGCGCGGACCGGTGTCCTCCGACGAGGCGCCGGTGTCGCCTCTCGTCCCGGCGCTGTAGAGGGGTGTGTGGCGTGGAAGGTGTGTGGGTTGGCCTGCTGACGTTCCTGACCTGCGGTTACTTCGCGTTGGCCGGGTTCGACTACGGGGTCGGGGCGGTGCTGCGGCTGGTCGGGCGCGACGAGCCGGAGCGGCGGGCGGTGCTGCGGGCGGTGACGCCGTTCTTCCTGGGCAACGAGGTGTGGCTGGTCGCGGCGGCGGGCGTGCTGTTCGGCGCGTTCCCGAGGCTGGAGGGCGAGCTGCTGTCGTCGCAGCACACCGTGTTCGCGGTGCTGTTGGCCGGCTTGGTGTGCTTCACGGTCGCGGTGCAGCTGCGGTCGCCCGGCTGGGACTTCACGCTCGTCGGCGGCGCGCTGGTCGTGGCGGTGGCGTGGGGCGTGCTGCTGGGGCGGGTGCTGGGCGGTCCGGTCGTGGTGTGGGGCGCGGGGACGGCGGTGCTGTTCTCGGCGCACGGCGCGGTGTTCCTGGCGTGGCGGCTGTCGGGCGGCCTGCGGGAGCGGGCGGTGCGGATCGCCCGGTTCCTCCTGCCGGCGGTCGCGGTGTTCGTGGTCGCGGCGGTGGTGACGGCCGGGCCGGTCGCGGCGCCCGCGTTCGGGGTGACGGCGGTCGTGGCGCTGGCGCTGGTGGGCGCGGCCTGGGTGGCGTTGCGGGGGCGGCGGCACGGGTCGGCGTTCGCCTGCACGGCGGTGGTGTGCGCGTTGCCGGTGGTGGGGGTGTTCGGCGCGCGGTCGGTGGTGACGGTGTCGGTCATGGCGGACCTGCCGACGTTGCGGGTGTTGACGTGGGCGGCGGTCGTGGTGGTGCCGCTGGTGCTGGTGTTCCAGTGGGCGACGTGGTGGATGTCCCGTGCGGCACGGTGACCGTGGGTACGTCGTCGTCCTGTCGGCGCTGGCGGTCGTCACGGCCGCGGTGGTGTTGGCGCAGGCCGAGGTGGTGGCGTCGGTGCTGGCCGGCGGGTGGTCGGCGTGGTGGCTGGTGGCGGTGGTCGCGGCGCGCGGGCTCGTGGTGTGGGGCGGGCGGGTCGTGGCGCAGCGGCACGCGGCGTCGGTGAAGGCGTCGTGGCGCAAGCGGGTGCTGCGCGGGGCGGCCGGGTCCGGGGACCGGGCCGGGTCGGTGGCGACGCTGGTGGTGAAGGGGCTGGACGCGGTGGAGCCGTACTTCGCCGGCTACCTGCCGCAGCTCGTGGTGGCGGCCGTGGTGCCGGTGGCGGTGGTGGCGCGGTTGTCGTTCGCGGACCTGGCGTCGGGCCTGGTGGTGCTGGTGACGTTGCCGTTGGTGCCGGTGTTCGCGGCGTTGGTCGGGATGCGCACGCGGGACCGGACGCGGGCGCAGTGGGCCGGGTTGGCGGTGGTGGGCGGGCACTTCCTGGACGTGGTGCGCGGTCTGGGCACGTTGACGGTGTTCGGGCGGGCGGCGGCGCAGGCGGGGACGGTGCGGGCGATGGCGGGGGCGCACGCGGAGGCGACGTTGCGCACGTTGCGGGTGGCGTTCCTGTCGGCGTTGGTGCTGGAGCTGGTGGCGACGCTGTCGGTGGCGCTGGTGGCCGTGCCGGTGGGGTTGCGGCTGCTGGAGGGCGGGGTGACGTTGCGGGTGGCGCTGCTGGTGCTGCTGCTCGCGCCGGAGGCGTACCTGCCGCTGCGCGCGGCGGGCGCGCAGTTCCACGCCTCGGCCGAGGGCCTGGCCGTGCTGGAGGCGGCCGCCGCGCACGCGTCCCCGCCCGGTGCGGTCACGCGGGATGCCGGGTCGGAGGGGGCGGGGGAGCCGGCGGACGTTTCCTCGGCCGCGCAGGGGTCTCGGCCGAGCGGATCGCCGACCGCGGCGCTTTCCCGGCGGGACGAGCCGCCGGCCGCGCGAGGGGGCGGGCTGTCGGCTGCGCACGGCTCGCCGCAGGGTTCGCCGCCGGTCGAGCCGCCGGCCGCGCACCGGTCACAGCCGCACGAAACAGCCACCGCGCCGCGATCCGGGCCGCACGCATCGGCCGCACACCGGTCCCACCCGGCCGAAGCGCCGGCTGCGCAGGCGTCCCCGCCCGGGGGATCCCCGATTTTCATGCTGCCACAACGGAACGGCGGGGCGAAGGGCGTGGACGCGGCCTGTGGACAACTCGGCGTGCCGGCACCCGACCTGCGGTCCGCCGAGATCGTGGTCGACCGGGTGGTCGTCCGCTACCCCGGCCGTGCGAGCCTGGGCGAGCTGTCGTTGCGCATCGCGCCCGGCGAGCGGATCGCGGTCGTCGGGCCCAGCGGCGTCGGGAAGAGCACGCTGCTGGGCCTGCTGCTCGGCTTCGTGACGCCCGCGTCCGGCCGGATCACGGTCGGCGGCGTGGACCTGCGGGACGTCGACCGGCGGTCGTGGCTGCGCCAACTCGCCTGGGTGCCCCAACGGCCCACGCTGTTCCCCGGCACGGTCGCCGACAACATCGCACTCGGGTCGTCCGGTGACGTGCGGGCCGCCGCGGCGGAGCTGGGGTTGGGGCACCTGGTGGACGCCGCGCACCCGCTGTCCTCCGGCGAGCGGCAGCGGGTGGCGTTGGCGCGGGCGTTGCTCCGGGACGAGGCGCGGTTGCTGCTGTTGGACGAGCCGACGTCCCGGTTGGACGGCGGGACGGAGGAGGCGGTGTTGCGGGTGACGCGGCGGTTGGCCCGGGGTCGGACGGCGCTGCTGGTGGCGCACCGGCCCGCGGTGCTCGACGAGGTGGACAGGGTGGTGGCGCTCCGGTGAGGCGGCTGGTGCCGGCGGTCGCGGCCGGGGTGGCGGCCGAGTTGGCCGGGATCGGCCTGATGACGACGGCCGTGTGGCTCGTCGTGCGGGCCGCCGGGCAGCCGCCGCTCGCGGCGTTGACGGTGGCGATCGTGGCGGTGCGCGCGTTGGCCGTGGCGCGCGGCGGGCTGCGGTACGCGGAACGGCTGGCCGGGCACTCGGCGGTGCTCCGGCACCTCGCCGACCTGCGCGGACGGGTGTACGACGCGCTGCTGCGCCGGCCGCTGGCCCGCGGTGACGCGCTGACCCGGCTGGTGTCCGATGTGGACCGGGTGCAGGACGCGCTGCTGCGCTGCCTGCTGCCGGGCGCGGTGGCGGCCGTGGTGGGGCTGGTCGCACTGGCGGCCACGGGGTTCGCCTGGCCGCTCGTGCTCGGCCTGGTGGCGAACGCGTGCGTCATCCCGGCGATCGCGCACCGGATGGCGGTCCGGCACCTCGACGCCCTCGCCCCGCTGCGGTCCGAGCTGGCGGAGCGGACCGTCGTGCTGCTGGACGGCGCGGCGGAGCTGACCGCGTTCGGCGCGCTGGACCGGGAGCTGGCCGCGACCGGCCGGGTGGTGGACGCGCTGGCCGACCGGGAACGGCGGGGCGACGCGGTCGCGGCGGTGTGGGCCGCGGCGGCCGTGGTCGTGCAGTTCGGGGTGGCGCTGGCGTTCCTGCGGTCGGGCGCGCCGGCCCACGTCGTGCTCGGCTCGGTCGCGGTGCTGGAGGTGACCCTGCCCCTGGCCCCGGCCGCCCAGCGGTGGGCGGAGGCGCGCGGCTCGGTCCGCCGCGTCCGCGACGCGCTCCGCGCCGAGCCGGTCCCCGCGCCGCACGTCGAACTGCCGGCCGGACGCCGGGTCGGCGTGGTGGGCGCGAGCGGCGCGGGCAAGAGCACCTACCTGCGGGCGTTGGCCGCCGCCCACCCCGGTGTCGCCAAGGGCGTGCTGGACGACGCCCACGTCTTCCACGCCACCGTGGAGGCCAACGTGCGCCTCGCCCGCCCGGACGCGTCACGCGAGGAGCTGGACCGGGTGGCCGCCGTGGTGGACCTGGACGTGCCGTGGGACACCGTCGTCGGGGAGGACGGCGACGCCCTGTCCGGCGGCCAGCGCCAACGCCTGCTGCTCGCCCGCGCGCTGCTCGCCGACCCGGACGTGCTGCTGCTGGACGAGCCGGTCGAGGGCCTGCCCGTCGACCACGGCGACGCCGTGCTGCGCCGGGTGCTCGACCACGCGCGCGGCGCGGTCGTGCTCGTCACCCACCGCCTCGCCCCGCTGGCCGGGTTCGACCACGTCCTGGTGTTCGAGGACGGCCGCGTCGCCCGCGAGGGCACGCCCGCCGGGCTGGCGGCGTCCCCCGGCCACTACCGCGACCGCTGGAGCACCGAGCGCATGGCGGGCCGGTCCTCCGCGGGCACGTCCACCGGCGACGGCAGCCACTCCCCGTCGAACGGCTCGAACTGCGTCAACGTGGAGGACGCCACCGGCACGCCGCACCGGCGCAGGGCGGTGACCGCGATCTGAGCCGCCATCGGCCCGAGCTGCCGCAGGTCCCGGTTGCGGTGCTTGCGCACCCCCAGGTTGACCTGGGCGATCCCGTCCAGCCCGTAGCGGGCGTGCGCGTCGAGCAGCAGCCCGATCTCCACGCCGTAGCCGGGCGCGAACGGCACCGACTCCAGGAACTCGCGCGTGCCCGCGTACTCGCCGCCCAGCGGCTGCACGACACCGGCCAGCTCGGGCCGCAGGGCGTTGAGCAGGGGTCGGGCCGCCAGCTCGGTCACCCGGCCGCCGCCGGTGCTCTCCAGCCGCAACGGCCGCCGGTAGAAGCCCTTCACCAGGTGCACGTCGCGGGTCAGCAGCGGGCCGAGCAGCGCGGGCACGAACTCCGGGTCCGGGTCCACCAGGTCGGAGTCCAGGAACACCACCAGGTCGCCGGTCGTCGCGGCCAGCGACCGCCACAGCACCTCGCCCTTGCCCGGCCGGGGCGCGAACTGCGGCAGCACGTCGGTCCGGTGCACGACCCGCGCCCCGGCCGCCGCCGCGCGCGCCACCGTCCCGTCGCTCGACCCGGAGTCCACGACCACCAGCTCGTCCACCAGACCGCCGAGCAGCGGCCGGACCACGCCGACGACGCCGCCGACGGTGGCCTCCTCGTCCAGCGCGGGCAGCACCACGCTGACCGTGCGGCCGGCCTTGCGGGCCACCAGCTCCGGCACCGTCCACCGCGGGCGCTGCCAGGTGTTGGCGGCGAACCAGTCCGCCATCAGGCCAACGCCCTCAGCACCCGGGCCGGCGGGCGCGTGCCCGCGATGCTCGCCACCATCTCCACCACGTGCCGGGTCTGCCGCACCTGGTGCGCCCGGAACACCTTCGCGCCGGTCCACGCGGCCACGGACGTCGCGGCCAGCGTGCCGTCCACCCGGTCGTCCACGTCCGCGCCCAGGGTCTCGCCGACGAAGTCCTTGTTCGACAACGCCATCAGCACCGGCCACCCGGTGGCCACCAGCTCGTCCAGCCGGCGCAGCAGCTCCAGGCCGTGCCAGGTGTTCTTGCCGAAGTCGTGCGTCGGGTCGATCAGCACGCCCGCCGCGGGCACGCCCAGCGCGACCACCCGCTCGGCCCGCGCCACCAGCTCGGCCGCCACGGACGCCACCACGTCGGCGTACCGGACGCGGTGCGGGTCGGTGCGCGGTTCGAGGCCGCCGGTGTGGGAGCAGACGATGCCCACGCCGAACTCGGCCGCCACCTCCGCGAGCCGCGGGTCCGCGCCCGCCCACGTGTCGTTGATCAGGTCCGCGCCCGCCTCGCACACCGCGCGGCCGACCTCGTGCCGCCACGTGTCCACGCTGATCACGAGGTCCGGGTGCCGCTCGCGGACCGCCGCGACGAACGGCACGACCCGCCGCGCCTCCTCGGCGGCGTCCACCACCTCGCCCTTCGAGCCGGCGCGCACCCCGCCGATGTCGACGATGTCCGCGCCGTCGGCGACCGCCCTGTCCACCGCGGCCATCGCGGCGTCGTCGGCGAAGGTCGCGCCCCGGTCGTAGAACGAGTCGCGCGTCCGGTTGACGATGGCCATCACCAGCGCGCGATCCCCGGCGACCTCTCGTGACCCGAACCGCATGACCGCATCGTGCCACGTCGCCCGACGGGGTGAGCTGCGTCACAGACTTCTGCTACTGACGAGTACGGTTCGTGTTTACTCGCCGGTAACACCCTGCGTGATCCCGGTCACGGTCAAGGAGGACCTCGTGCGCCGATCACTCCCCCTGCTGCTCGCCGCCCTCGTGGCGCTCGTCCCCGCCCCGCCCGCCCAGGCCGCGCCCGGCTTCGCGGTGTCCTACGAGACCATCCCCGGCGAGGGCGGCACCCCGTTGCGGGCCTTCGTCGTCACGCCCACCGGCCGCGGCGGCGGCCCCTTCCCGCTGCTCGTGATGCCGTCGAGCTGGGGCGTCAACAACATCGAGTACGTGGGCGCGGCCGCCAAGCTCGCCTACCGGTCCGGCTACTCGGTGATCAGCTACACCTCGCGGGGCTTCCACGACTCCGGGGGCGAGATCGACGTGGCGGGCCCGGACACCGTGGCCGACGTCAGCCGGGTGGTCGACTGGGGCCTCGCGCACGCCCACGGCGACCCGGCGCGGATCGGCGTCGCCGGCATCTCCTACGGCGCGGGCCAGTCCCTGCTCGCCGCCGCGGCCGACCCGCGGATCAAGGCCGTGGCCGCGCTGAGCACGTGGACCGACCTGGCCCGGTCGCTGTACCCGAACGAGACGGTCGGCACGCAGGCCGTCGAGCTGCTGCTGGCCGCCGGCCGGCTGACCGGCCGGCCCGGGCCGGTGCTGCGCGAGGCCGAGGCCGCCTACCGGGAGGGGCGGTTCGCCGACGTGCTGCCGATCTCCCCGCCGCGCTCCCCCGCCACCCGCGTGTCGTCCATCAAGGCCGCGGTGATGATCGGCAACGCGTGGAACGACGGCCTGTTCGCGCCGAGCCAGATCACCGACTTCTTCGAGGCGCTGACCGGCCCCAAGCGGCTCATGCTCTCCCCCGGCGACCACGCCACCGCGGAGCTGTTCGGCGCGGCCGGGCTGCCCGACGAGATCTGGGCGTCGGTCGGCCGCTGGTTCGACCACCACCTCGCCGGCGTGGCCAACGGCATCGACCGCGAGCACCCCGTGCAGGTGAAGCCGAACAACGGCGGCGGCTGGCGGTCGTTCCCCACGTGGGCCGCGGCCACCGCCCGGACCGAGACCGTGCCGCTGGCCGCGGACCGCATCCACGCCGGGTGGCCCACCATCGCCGAGAGCGGCACCGTGCTGGTGTCCGGCGCGTTGCAGGGCTTCCTGAACCTGCCGGTGGGCGTGTCCACGCCGCTGGTGGACCGGGGCGCGGCGGCGGTGTGGCGCGGACCGGTCCAGTGGACCGCGACCACGGTCAGCGGCACGCCCCGCGCGCACCTCACCGTGACGTCGAGCGCCGCGAGGACCACCCTGTACGCCTACCTGTACGAGGTGAACCCGCTGGGCCTCGGCGCGCTGGTCACGCACAAGCCGGTGACGCTCGCCGGCACCGCCACCCGGACCGTCGACCTGGACCTGGAGCCGGTGGTGTGGAACGTGGCCGCGGGCAACCGGCTGGTGCTGGTCGTGGACACGGTGGACGCCCGCTACCAGGGCTCCAGCACGCTCGGCTCGACGGTCGCGTTCGGCGCGGACTCGTGGCTGCGCGTGCCGCTGGGCTGACACCTCGCACGGCCGACACCTCGCACGGCCGACCACCCCACACGGCCGACCACCCCACACGGCCGACCACCCCACACGGCCGACCACCCCACACGGCCGACCGCCGCACACGGCCGGCGTGCCGCTACGCCTCCGGCAGCGCGGTGACGGCGGCCTCGGCCAGGGTGGTCGCAAGGTCGCAGACGGGCCGGTCGCCGTCGGCCCCGGACCCGCGCACGGACAGCTGCACCAGCTCGGTCAGCCGCCCGTGCCGGCCGGGGTCGGACCGGTGCACGGCGCGGACGGTGCAGCTGCCCTCGCCGTCGTAGCCGGGGGTGACGAACGCCGCCCGCCCGGCCAACCGGGTGGGCCGCCCGTCGCCCGCGTCCAGCGGCGAGGACCGGTCGAAGCGCAGCTCCACCTCGACGTCGTCCACCGCGCCGTGCCACCCGCACTCCCACCGCCCGAACCCGACCCGGGGACGGGCGACGTCGATCCCGGGCACGGCCGCGGTGAGCGCCCCGGCGTCGAGCAGGGCGCAGGCGTCGAGGTGCGCGAGCGACCCGGACGGGAAGGCCGGCCGCCGGGCGACCCGCCCACCCGAGGCGTGCGCCCGGTCCAGCACGCCGGCGGCGGTGTCGGCGGCCACGTCGGCGATCTCGCACAGCGGCGCGGTCCCGCGCTCGTCCGCGTAGTCCGCGCGGACCACGACCACCGGACGACCGTCGCCGGGCAGCCTCAAGGCGCGTTCGCACGAGTCGCTCTCCTCCGGCCACGCCACCACGTCCACCGCGCCCACCCGCCGCGCGGCCGTCGCGCCCTCCTCCGGCCGGGAGTCGGTGAACCGCACCTCGACGTCGACCCGGGCCGCGCCGCCGCCGGGGTCGATGATCACGTCGCACCGGTGGAAACCGCCATAGGCCGGGTCCAGTTCGGTCCGGCCGAACCCGCCGAGAGCCGCCGGCCGCACGAGCGCGCACGGATCGGCGGTGCGCGGGTCGCCGAACACCTCCACCCCGCCGAACGGCCCGAACGCCCAGCCGAAGCCGGCCGCCGCCTCCACCGCGACGGCCGCGACCACCGCCACCCAGCGCCACCACTTCACCGGCCGCCGGCCCGGGACCCGCACCGGCCGCGCCACGACCAGCCGCACGTCGCCGTTCGCCTGCACCACCGTGTTGGCCGAACCGGACACGAATGCCGACTGGGTGACCGGTGACGCACGGGGAGTGACCTCATCACGCACCGCGCCAGGGTGCCGCGCGCCCGTGGTGTCCGCAGGCCGAAACGCGATGACCCACCGTGTCGAACGACCGACCCTGACAGCGGTTGACAGGATTTCCTGACAGGATCCCCGCCATGGAATCCAAGTCGACGTTCAAGATCACCCGATGGGACCAGACCGTCTACGACGAGGCGGAGCCGCAGCTGGGCCGGGCGTTCGTGGACAAGACCTACAGCGGGGTCATGGAGGGCACCAGCACCGCCGAGCTGACCATGTGCCAGCCGTCGGACGGCTCGGCGGGCTACGTGGGCACGGAGCGGTTCGTCGGCACGGTCGACGGCCGCGCCGGGACGTTCGTGCTCCAGCACGGCGCGATCATGTCGCCCGCCGGCGAGCAGTTCTGGGGCCACATCGTGCCCGGCTCGGGCACCGGCGAGCTGGCCGGCATCTCCGGCACCGCCCGGCTGGAGCACGAACTGATCACCCTGGACGCCGACCTTGGCTGACCGGGAACGGGTGATCGCCTACCGGGTCGCCGCCCACCAGTTCGACCGGACCACCGCCGACGCCGCCGACCTGCGCGTGTTCGACCTCGGCGTGCAGGACTCGGAGCGGTCGGCGGCGCCGGCGCTCGCCGCACGCCTGGACCGCGTGCCCGACCTGGCCGCCGCGTTCACCCTCACCTGGAGCGTGCGGGGCGCGCCGCACTGGCACCGCGCGGACGAGGCGCCCGCGCTCGCGGCCCGGCTGTGGCCGTTGAGCGACGGCGACGCGGTCGCCCGGATGGACCGGCCGCCGGTCGAGGACGGGCGGGCGGCCCTGCGCGAGGTCGCGTCGGCGCTGCGGGAGGTCGTGACCGAGCCGATGACGAAGGGCGAGGCGTCGTCCCGGCTCACCGCGCGGGTGCGGCCGGAGCTGACCGCGTGGTGCCGCGGCTGCGACGCCACGCACGTGCTCGACCCGGTGTTCCGGCAGGCCGTGCTGCCCGCCGGGCTGCGGTTCGACCCGGCGCAGCGGACGGTCACGTTCGTGCCGCTGGAGCACCGGCGCGCGGTCCCGGACGCCACCGAGGGGTTCGACCGGCTGGTCACCGCCTACCTGCGGCTGCACGGGCCCGCCGGGCCGTCCGAGGTGGCGCACTACTTCGGCGCGCCGGTCCGCGACGTGAAGGACGCGTGGCCGGACGACCTGGTCGCCGTGTCGAAGCGGGCGTGGCTGCCCGCCGACCGGGTCGAGGCGTTCGAGAACCCGCCGGAGCCCGAGGTGGTGCGCCTGCTGCCGCCGCTGGACCCGTACCTCAACGCCCGCGACCGCGACCTGCTCGTGCCGGACAAGGCGCACCAGAAGCAGGTGTGGCGCACCCTCGGCCGGCGCGGCGCGCTGCTCGTGGACGGCGACATCCTCGGCACGTGGCAGGCCAGGGCGACCGGCGGCCGGCTGGACGTCAAGGTCTCGCCGTTCGTGCCCCTGGACGTCGACATGGTCGCCGAGGAGGCCGACCGGCTGGCCGCCGCCCGCGGGCTGGAGGAGGCGCGGGTCAGCTAGCTGTAGTGACTAATCAGGTTGTTGACGGCGTGTCGGGTTGAAGACGGGAGGACCTCCGGGCGGAGTGGATGTGTCTGACGCATCCCATCGGCACAC
>NZ_JBHYXZ010000115.1:0-314 GCF_042752395.1 Actinosynnema sp. NPDC059335
GCGGCGGGCAGCGTGGCCGGCGGCGCGGCGGCGCCGGAGGCGGCGGGCGCAGCGGCGGGCGGCGGGGGTGGGGCGGGGCGGGCGGTGGCGCGGAAGCGGTCGGTGGTGAAGCCGTCGGAGCCGTCGCGCAGCACCACGTCCACGGCCGGGTCGGGTTCGTCGCGCGCCAGGGCCGCGACGCGCAGGGCCCGCGGTTCGCGGTGGTCCACCACCACCGGCGCGGACAGGTCGACGTCGGTGAACTCCCAGCCGTCCCGGTCGCCGAGCACGGAGGCGGCGGCCTGGGCCATCGCCTCCAGGCCGGCGACCGCGGG
>NZ_JBHYXZ010000115.1:324-14420 GCF_042752395.1 Actinosynnema sp. NPDC059335
CCCACGGCGCCCGCCCACCGCGGGCAGCACCGGGACGCCGTCGATGCGGTGGTCGTCCAGGTAGGGGTCGCTGCCGGTGGACACGACCGGCGCGAGGACGGCTTCCACCCCCGGCACGCGGACCACGACGTCGGTGGAGAAGCGGAGCGGGGTCGAGGACGGCCCGGTCACGGTCAGCGTCGGGCCGTCGGGGAACCGCCCGGTCACCAGCCGGGTCACCGGTCCGCTCCCGTCGGCCAGCGCGGCGAGCAGGGCCGCCACCCCGGCGGCCGGGTCGACGGGTGCGATGCCCTGGTCGCGCAGCGAGCCGAGCACGCCCATGCGCTCGCCCATGCCGACCTCGGACCACACCGACCACTCCAGCACCCTGGTGCGGCACGACGGGTGCCGGGCGGCCCACCGCTCCAGGTCGACGCGCAGCCAGTCGTTGGCGACGCAGTACTCGGCCTGGCCGGGCAGACCGCGGCGGCCGATGATGGAGCCGAAGCCGACCACCAGCGCGAGCCGCTCCCCCGCCGCGTCGAGCAGGTTCCGCAGCCCGGCCACCTTCGGGGCTACCGTCGCGGCGAGCGTGGCCCCGGTGACCGCGCCGAGGGGACGCGGCTCGTTGACGCCCGCCCCGTGCAGCAGGGCGCGCACCGGTCCGTGCGCGCCGGCCGCCGCGACCGCGTCGCCCACCTGGTCGGGATCGGTGACGTCGCAGCGGACGTAGTGGGCGGCGACCCGCCGGTCGAGCGCGGCCAGCCCGGCCCGGACGCGCGGCGCTTCCCCCGCCGACCGGCCGAGGAAGACCAGCGCGCACCCCGTCCGCAGGGCCAGCGCCTCCGCGCAGCGCGCCGTGATCCCGTCGACACCGCCGGAGACCAGGCAGACGTCGCCGGCGCCGATCGGCACCTCCCCGTCCCGCCCCGGTGGGCGCACGGCCGTCGTCAGGCGTTCCACGCCACCCGCCGGGGTCAGCCGGAGATCGCCACCGAGCGCGGCCAGGTCGAGGTCCGCGCGGGACGGGCGCGCGTCCGCGCCGCCGGCCGGTGCGGGCCACGGCCCGACCGAGCCGAACCCCACGGCGTCCGGCCACGGCGCGCCACCGACCGGCCCCGAGCCGGCGACCCGCTGCCGGGTCGCGCCCGCGAGGGCCGGCGCGGCGGCCGACCCGTGCTCCGCCGCGACCGGGGGCAGCTCCAGCGAGGTCGCGGTGCACGAGGCCAGCTCGATCCCGGCGCTGCGCGCGACCGCCGCGGCCGCCGGGTGGCCGCGGTGCACGACGGCGAGGACGTCCGGCCGCTGCTCGGCGACCGTGCGCAGCACGTCCGCGACCTCGGCGACGCCCGCGTCGTCGGCCAGCCACACGGCCAGCCCGCGCCGCGACGGGCCGTCCGCGTCGGACCCCCGCGCGGCGTCGTGGAGCCGGCGCGGCGCGGTGGCGGGCACGGTCCAGCGCACCCCGCCGGCCGGCGCGGACCCGGTCCACGGCTCCCACCGGTGCTCGAACGACCGCACCCACGGACCCACGCCCTCGGCCACGGCCGTGGCCGCGTCGACCGGCGGCTGGCCCGCGACCAGCTCCGCCGTCTCGCCCACGGTCATCGTCTCGAACGACGGCGGCAGGGCGGGCACCCGCCGGCCCGTCAGCTCCGCCACCTCGGCGACGAGCTGCACCACCTGCAACGAGTTCAGGTGCAGGTCGCCCAACAGCCGCCGGTCCGGGCGCAGGCCCGCGAGCGGCAGTTCCAGGGTGCGGCTGAGGTGCCCGCGCAACACCCGCAACGGGTCCTCGCCCACGGCCGGCTCCGGCTCGGGCGCCGGCGCGACCGCGACGTGCCCGACCTCGGTCGGGTTCGCCAGCAGCGTGATCGGCGTGTCCAGGTCGACGTGCCGGTGCGCGCGGTCGCCGAACCACCGGCCGAGGTCGCACGCGGACACGGCGGCCAGCGCGGCGAGCGCGATCGCGTGCTCGCGCCCGGGACCGCCCGCGTCGAGCGAGACCGCGGGCACCCCGGTCACCAGCGAGGTCAGCGTGGTGCCCGGCCCGACCTCCACCAGCAGGTCGCACTCCCCGGACAGGGCGGCGACGGCGTCGGCGAACCGGACCGGCGCGGTGACCTGGTCGACCAGCAGCTCGCGCAGGTCGGCGTCCGCCGCCAGCCGACGCCCGGTGACGGTGGAGAACACGGTCCGGCGCGGGGGTCGCAGCCGCACCCGGCGCAGTTCCCCGGCGAACGGGGCCGCCGCCGGGCGCATCGCCTCGGTGTGGAACGCGTGCGACACCGCGAGCACCGTCGCCCGCGCCTTGGCCCGCGTCGCGCGGTCCACCACGAGCCGCACGTCCGCCGCCGCGCCGCCGACGGTCACCTGGTCCGGCGCGTTGAACCCGGCCACGGCCACCGGCACGCCGTCAACCAGCCCCGGCAGGGCCGCCACCGGCAACCCGAGGCTCGCCAGGGCGGTGCCGGCGCGCCCGTGCTCGGCCATCACCCGACCCCGGACGGCGGCCAGCCGCAACCCCTCCTCGGCCGACAGCGCGCCCGCCCACACGAGCGCGGTCAGCTCGCCGAGGCTGTGACCGACCGCGGCCACCGGCTCGCACCCCAGCGCGTCGAGCAGCGCCAGCGCCGCCAGCGACTGCCGCACGATCGCGGGCTGCGCGACCTCGGTCGCCGTCGCGCCGTCGGTCAGCCGCACCCCGTCGGGCAGGGCGGGCACGGCGAGGTCCCGGGTCCACGCGTCGAGCCGGGCGCGCACGGGCGCGGCCTGGCCCGGGAACAGCAGTCCGACCCGGTGCGCGGCCCGGCGGGCGAGCACGACCCCCGCGCCGCGGTCCACCACGAGGTCCGACGTCCAGTCCGCCACGCGGGCCAGGGCGCGGGTCGCGGCACGGGCCAGCCCTTCCGGCGAGTCGGCCACGAGCGCGCAGCGCAGCGCGTCGTCCGGTGACGCCGCCCGGTACCGGGTCGCGGCGAGGTCGTGCAGCTCGGCCGCGCTCAGCGCGCTCGCCTTGTCCGCCAGCACCGCCAGCCGGGCCGCCAACCCGTCCCGGTCGGCGGCGGTCAGGAGCACGATCTCGTGCCGCGGCAGCGGCTCGCTCCACCGCAGCAGCGGTTCCGGGACGCCGGCGGACGCGCGGTCCCCGCCGGACAGCACGACGTGCGCGTTGATCCCGCCGAACCCCATCGAGGACACGCCCGCGACGGCCGTCCGGCCCGGCCACGGCTCGGGCTCGGCCGGCACCCGCAGCGTGCCGTCCGCGGCGGTCAGCAGGGGGTGCGGCTCCTCGCAGCCCGTGGTCGGCGGCACGACCCGGTGGTGCACGGCCAGCGCGGCCTTGATCAGCCCGGCGACGCCCGCCGCGGCCTTGGTGTGGCCGATGTTGGCCTTGACCGAGCCCAGCGCGGCACGCCGGCCCGCGCCCGCCCGCACGCGGTGCAACGCGGTCAGCTCGACCCGGTCGCCCACGGCGGTGCCGGTGCCGTGCCCCTCCACCAGGTCGACCGCCGCCGGGTCGACGCCCGCCATCGCGTGCGCCCGGTCCAGCGCCCGCGCCACGCCCGACACCTCCGGCCGGGTCAGGCCGCCCGACCCGTCGCTCGACGTGCCCCAGCCCGACACCACGGCGTACTCGCGCAGCCCGGCGCGGCGGGCGTCGTCGGCGCGCATCAGCGCCACCACGCCGCAGCCCTCGCCGGGCAGGAACCCCGTGGGGTCCGCGTCGTACACCCGCATCCGCGGCCCTTCGGCCAGCGCGCCCAGCCGGGAGAAACCCACCAGCTCGAACGGGTCCAGGCTCAGGTCCACCCCGCCCGCGAGGGCGAAGTCCAGCTCGCCGGACGCCAGCGCGCGACAGGCCGTGATCACCGCCAGCAGGCTGGACGAGCACGCCCCGTCCACCGTGTAGCCGGCGCCGTGCAGGTCGAAGTGGTTGCACACGCGGCCGGCGATCGTGTTGGACAACGCGCCGGCCAGCGTCTCGTCGCCCGGTTCCGGGAACGGGTCGCGGACCAGGTCCCGCATCAGGTCCAGGGCGTGCGCCAGCCGGTCGTCGGGCACGCCCGCGGCCGCCAGCGCGGTGGCCGCCGCGCGCTGGACGAACGGCCAGCGCAACCGCAGCTGGGCGGCGCGGGAGAACTCGCCGGTGAGCGAGTTGCCCAGGATGACGCCGGCCCGGTCGCGGTCGAGCCCGTCCGCGTCGGGGAAGCCCGCGTCCGACAGGGCCTCCGCGCACGTCTGGAGCGCCAACCAGTGCGTCTGGTCGACGGCGCGGAACAGCGGTCCGGGCACCTCGAACCGGTGCCGGTCGAACTCCCAGCCGCGCAGCAGACCCGCGTGGGTCACGGAGGTCTGGTCCGCCCCGGCGCCCCGGTACCCGTCGCCGAGCCGTTGGCCGGGCACCAGCCGGAACGCGCGCCGGCGTCCGATCACGGTCTCCCACAGCCGGTCCGGGCCGTCCGCGTCGGGGTAGCGGCACGCGAGGCCGACGACCGCGATCGACGGCGGGCCACTCACGGGATCGCTCCCTGCGGGCCACGCGCGACGTTCACGACGAGCTGGATGAGACCGCGCAGCACGCAGGTGATCACCAGCGCGAAGAACAACCCGAACGAGACGCCCGACACCACCAGGATGCCGTAGACGACGCCCGTGGTGACGCCGAAGAAGACCTGATCGCGCCACGCGGGCGGGGTCGTGGCCGGGTCGGTGATCATGTAGTTGGTGAACAGGATGAACGCGAGGCCCGTCATCGGGCCCAGCGCCCCGATCAGGTTGTGGTCGAGCAGCAGCCAGCGCAGCACCGCCTGCGCCACGAACGCGCCGAGCCACCCCAGGATCAGCGGCATGCGTCCGGTCAGCTTGGCGTTGATCATGGTGCCCGCGCCGAGCACGGCGAGCGGCAGCAGCCAGTCGATCGCGCCCGTGGTGAAGCTGGTGAAGTGGTAGGGCGGCGCGATGCCGACCCACGGGAACAGCAGCAACGCCACGGAGATGCCGGTGTTCGACGGGTTGAGCACGTGCCGCAGCCGACCGCGCACGCGCAGCCGCAGCACGTACTTGGACCCGTTGCCCACGACGATCGCGAAGATGTACGGCCACAGGGAGCTGTTGCCCCACATCAGCATCCCGGTCGCCAGGCCCGTGATGTGCGCCGGCAGCAGGAACACCACGAACGACCGCCGGCCCTTGGCGAACTCCGGCCGCCTGCGGTACGCCCACGCGTCCAGCGACTCGAACGCGAGCGCCGCCGCGTAGCTGGTGAGGGCGGCGACGACCGGGGTGATCGGGGCCTGCTCGAACCCGAGGAACGCGTGGCCGACAATGTTGAACACCGTGATGGACACCGCGAACCGGGTCAGCGCCTGCACCCGGCGCCGATCGGCGGCGGACGCGGGCGCCTTCGGCGCGGCGAGGGCGCGCCCGTCGAGCGTGGTGCTGTCGACGCGGGTCGCCGTCATCGCACTACCGCCGTTCCGTCGTGGCCGAGTTCGACCGTGTGGTGGCCCGGGGTGACCAGGATCTCGGCGCGGTGCAGCCCGGTGGCGTCGCGCCAGGTGACGGTCGCCCGCGTGGCGTCCCCGCCGGGCAACGCCAGGTGCACCTGCGCGGCGGACACCCCGGTGTGCCCGTTCGCCGGGTAGAGCTGGGCCTTCTGCGGCCGGTCGGGGTGGTGCAGCTCCACCTGGGCGCCGATGGCGTCGACCGGCGCGCCGCCGACCGCGCCGGGGCGCACCAGGCGCAGGTCGGCCGCGGGGCCGCTGTGCCTCTCGCCGAGCAGCAGCACGGAGTCCTCCCACTGGTTGGCCACCAGCACGTCGAGCCGGTTGTCGCCGTTGACGTCGCCGACGGCGAGCCCCCGGGTGTTGTCCGCGAACGCGGCCCCCACGCGCTCGGCCAGGTCGAAGTACCGGCCGCTGCCGTCCCGGACCCAGAACCTGTTCGGGTCGTGGCCCGACAGGTCGTCGCCCGGCCCGAAGCGCGGCCAGACCTCCGGGTGGCGCAGCAGCTCGTCGTTGGCCATGGCCAGCTCCTGGAGCGTGGGCCAGCGGTTGGTCGTGCCCTTGAGGAACCCGTTGGCCTGCACCAGCTCGTCCACGCCGTCGTTGTCGAAGTCGCCCGCCTTGACGTCCCAGCACCAGCCGGCGCGGGCGAGGCCCAGCGCCTCGCTGCGCTCGACGTAGGGCACCTTCCCGGCGGCCAGGTCGTCCGGGCTCCCGTCGGGGACGAACGCGAAGTTGCTCTCGTGCAGGCCGTAGGGGACGGTGATGTTGCTGACGACCACCATGGGCAGGCCGCCGCCGCCCGGGTAGGTGAACGCGACGCCCATGCCCTTGAACGAGTCGCGGCCGAGCACCTCGGACTTCGGGGTGGTCAGGTCGCGGTCGCCGGTGACCTCCTGGAGCTTCACCGCGCCCGGCGCCGAGCGGTTCACCATCAGCTGGTCCGGGCCGAAGTCGTTGGCCTGGTACACCTCCGGCAGGCCGTCGCCCGTGAGGTCCTGCAGGCCGGTGGCGAGCGTCCACGAGTTCGCCGCGTCGCTGGCCAGCGCCACGCTCGCGTCCACGATGGCCGGACGCCGGTCCGGCTCGCCCGTCGGCCGCGTCAGCAGGATGCGGTTCGTGCCCCCGTTGCGGCCCAACGACATCGAGTCCTGCATCTGGATGCGGGTCTCGTCGGACGCGGTCGGGTCGAGGATCCGCGCGCCGTCCGGGAAGTAGTTGCCGACCAGGAGGTCGAGGTGCCCGTCGCCGTCGAGGTCGCCGACGTTGAGCGTGCCGGAGTTCCACACGGCCATCGGCTCGATCAGCTCGTCGGCCCGGAACCGCGCGGGCACGCCGACACCGCCGGTGTTGAGGAACAGCACCGGCGACCGGCCCCAGTAGTGCACCACGAAGTCCACGTCGCCGTCCTCGTCCAGGTCCGCGGGGACGCAGCCCATGGGCGCCATCGTGGCGTCGTAGCGCAGGCCGTCCGGCCGCAGCGCGACCGGCGCGTACGCCGTGCCGCCGCCGGACGGGACGGGGCGCACCGTCACCGAGTCGTCGCGCGGGTCCACCAGGCAGGCGTCGGCCGCGCGCCCGGCGCCGCGCACGTCCGCCAGGGCGACCGCGGCGCCGACCGAGGAGATCCAGGCGCGGATGTCGTGCAACTGCGGGGCGACGGCGCGTTCGGTGCGCGCGCCGGGCGGCGCTCCGTTGAGCTTCAGCGCGGTGAACCCGAACCGGGAGGCGGCGGCCTCGGCCGCGTCCTCGCCCAGGACCGGCCGCGCCACCATGAACCCGGCGGCGACGCAGACGGCCAGCACGGCGAGGACGGACAACGTCTTGCGGGCGGCGGCGGCCGTCGTGGTACCCATCGGTTCTCCGGGACGTCTGGTCGGGTCAGGTCTCTCGGGCGGTTCGCCGCCGCGGCCGAGGGGATCGCCGGGGATCGGCGTGGGCGGCCCGAGCGGCGGTCACGCCGTGCGCGCGGACACCGCGCCGGTACCGGGAAATCGAGCCGGGACGCTCCACGGTTCCTCCGGCGGTCACAACTCGTCATCTCCGGGCGTACCCGAACGATGACTCATGCGTACCAGACCGGTGGACGCGGGCCCAAGATCGTAAACCCAACTTCACGCGATGGTGTCGCGGTCGCGGACCGGGTCGCGTCGCGGCCGTACCATCCGGACTCGGAGTCGGGAGCGGGGCGCCGGAACCCCGGTGCACCAAGGCTTTGGGAGGCGGCACGATGGCGACCGAACTGAGGCGGCGCAAGCTGGAGAAGGTCTACCGCTCGATGGACGCCGACGAGGACGGCGTGATCGACGAGCTGGACGTCACCGCGCTGGCGCAGATCTGGTGCGACACCTACGACCTGGCCCCGCGCTCGGAGGACTGGCGCCGGATCCACTTCCACGCCCGCAAGATGTTCCGCGACATCCCGGGCCGGATCGGCGCCGAGGGGCTCAAGCGGGTCACCGTGGAGGACTGGATCACGTGGGGCGACGACCCCGCGTTCCCCGCCTACGTGGAGGCGTCGGCGGTCCCGTTCAGCATGGCCGTGTTCGCCGCCGCGGACAAGGACGCCGACGGCCGGATCACGGTCGCGGAGATGATGGCCGCGCAGCTGCGGAGCGGCATGTCCGAGGCGGAGACCAGGCAGGCGTTCGACCTGCTGGACACCGACCGGGACGGCTACGTCACCACCGACGAGTACAGCCGGGCGGCGCGGGCGTTCTACCTCAGCGACGACCACGACGAGCCCGGCAACACGATCGCGGGCGAGTTGTAGCGCTCAGTCCGCCGCCGGCCCGTCGTCGGCCAGCCAGAGGTTGGTGAGGTCGCCGTTCAGCACCGGGTACGGCAGCCAGCCGCGCACCCTCGTGGAGTGGAACCAGTACTGGTGGGCGAACAGCACCGGCACGATCGCGCCGTCCCGCAGCGCCTCGGCCTCCACCTCCCGGAACAGCTCGCCGGCGCGCTCCTCGTCGGCCGAGGTGAGGGCCGCGGTGAGGAGTTCGTTGACGCGCTCGCTGCGGTAGCGGCCGAAGTTCGAGCCCCAGTCGCCGTGTTCGGGCACGTCCCGGCTGTCCAGCAGCGGTTGCAGGTAGGTGCGGGCGTTGTTGCCGTACCAGTCGGGTTCCCAGCCGGTGAGCGCGATCTCCCAGTCGCCCGTCCGCGCGGACGCGGCCGACGAGAAGAACTCCGAGAACAGCTCGTTGATCGACGCCGGCACGAGCACCACGCGGATGCCCGCCCTGGCCAGGGCGTCCCGCACCGCCTCGGCGGTGGCCGGGTGGATGTCGCGGTCGCGGAAGACCAGCCGCAGGGTCAGGCCGTCCGGGTAGCCCGCCTCGGCGAGCAGCCGCCGGGCCCGCTCGGGGTCGCCCCGGCCGCCCTCGGTGGCGAACGGGCGGTGCTCCCGGTGGGCCAGGCACAGCGGCGGCAGGATCTGGTCCGCGATGTCGTTGAGCCGCGGGCCGCCCCACACCTCCGACACCGCGGCCTTGTCCACCGCGTACTGCAGGGCGGTGCGGACGGCCCGCTTGCCGGTGGCCCCGCCCTCGGCGTCACTGGCGAAGTTCACCACCACGTACGGGCTGAGCAGGCCGGCCGGGTACACCTCCAGCCTCGGGTCGTCCGCGGCGAGCAGCGCGGGCAGCTCCTCGGTGAGCGGCTGGACGTCCCACAGCATGTCGGCGTCGCCGCGGGCGACGAGGTCGTGCGCCTCGCGCTCGTCCACGCCCTGCCTGACCACGATGCCGTCGAGGTGCGCGGCCCGCAGGTCGTCGGTCGCCGGGTCCCAGACCGGGTTGCGGCGCAGCTCGATCCGCTCGCCGGGGCGGTGGGCGGTGATCCGGTAGGGGCCGAGGGACAGCACGTCCAGCTCGGGGCTGCCGGGCGCGCAGGCGAGGTACTCGTGCGGCGCGGGGGTCGCGAAGGGCAGCGCCAGCATGTTGAGGAAGTCCGACATCGGGTAGCGCGTGGTGAAGCGGACCTCGGTGTCGTCCAGCGCGACGACGCCCCTGACGTCGGTGTGCTCCAGGCGGTCGGCGACGGCCTCGACCGTGCGCGGGCCGGCGGCCAGCGCGTCGCGGAACTCCGCCAACCCGTCGATGGCGTTGAGGTAGTAGGCCAGGCCGGGGCTGTTGGCCAGCGGGTGCGCCAGGCGCTTGATGCCGCGCACCACGTCGTGGGCCGTGACCGGGCGCGGACCGGTCGGGGTGTGCCAGCGCACGCCGTCGCGGAGGGTGAACGCGTAGCGGGTGCCGCCGCCGGTGACCCGCCCGTTCGCCGCGGTCGGCACCTCGGTGGCCAGGTCCGCGACGAGCCTGCCCGCCTCCTCCCGGTCCCGGCTCGCGACGTACCCGACGAGCTGGCGGGTGTACGCGCGCAGGATGCCCCGGGTGACGGTGTGGTAGGCCAGCGACGGGTCGAGGTGGTCGACGTCGCCCGCGCCGACCATCGTCAGCGTCCCGCCGCGGCGGGGTGTGGCCGCGCCCGCCGGGCCGGCGGGCCGTTGCAGCGTCTCCGACACGGCGGGTACCGCCCCTCTGCTCGGTGCCTGTGGCGCGGCTCAGCTCGCGCCGGGGAGGCCGTCCGGGTGCCGGTCCGCCACGAGGGTCAGCACGACGTCGTGCTCCAGCAGCGCCTTCGCCGCGGCCAGCGCCTCGGTGAACCCGCCCATGGAGCCCAGCGCCCAGGCGACGACCGCGTCCGCGTCCGCGCCGCCGAAACCGGTCTCGGTGAGGTCGACCCGGGTCTCGTCCTCGGAACGGGGCGTGAACCGCATCTCCCACGTCGTCGGTTTCGGCCCGTTCTGCCACTCGATGACGAATCGGCGGTCCTGCTCGAACTCCTTCACCTTGGCCGTGACGGAGACGTCGTACATCTTCCACGTCCACCGCAGTTCCGCGCCGGGTTCGACGGGTCCGCTGCTGTCGGTGAACCAGAACCGGCTGGTGATCGCCGGATCGGTGAAAGCCCGGAAGACCTCGGCCACCGGCCTGCGGATCAACATCGTCGTCTCGACGACCGGGGGCTTCTCGAGTTGGGAACCGCCCACGACTTCTCCTCTGAGGTGATTCACCACGTGCGCCGGCCACGCTACCGCACCCGATCACCGACAACGGTCGCCGTCGCGCGGTTTCACCCCGATCGAGTTGTTCCCCCTCATCCTTCCCGTGGAATTGCCGGGCACATTCACCGGGTCGATACCTTGTCCGCCATCGCGGAACCCGGTATTCGATCAGGGGAATGAGTTCTGGTGACCCGGGAGGCGCGGTGACCGTTCCGGAGCGGGCCGAGGCGTACGACGTCGTGATCGTCGGGGGCGGGGCCGCCGGGCTCGCGGGTGCGCTCGTGCTGGCCCGCGCGCGCCACCGCGTCCTGCTGGTGGACGGCGGGCAGCCGCGCAACGCGCCCGCCGCGCACGTGCACGGCTTCCCGACCCGGGACGGGGTGTCGCCCGGGGCGTTCCTGCGCGCGGCCCGGGAGGAGGTCCTGGGTTACGGCGTCGAACTGGTCGACGGCACGGCGCGGTCGGCCTCGGCGGTCGACGGGGGCGTCCTGGTGGAGCTGGCCGACGGGCGCGCGGCGCGCGGGCGCAGGCTGCTCGTGGCGAGCGGCATGACCGACGAGCTGCCGGACCTGCCCGGCCTCGCCGAGCGCTGGGGGCGGGACGTGCTGCACTGCCCCTACTGCCACGGGTGGGAGGTGCGCGACCAGCCGATCGCGGTGCTGTCCACCGGTCCCATGGCGGTGCACCAGGCGTTGTTGTTCAGCCAGTGGACGTCGGACGTGCGGCTGCTGGTGCACACGGGGCCGGAGCCGACGCCGGCCGAGGTCGAGGAGCTGACCGCGCGGGGTGTCCGCGTCGTGCCGGGCGAGGTGGCGCGGGTGGAGGTCGAGGACGACCGGCTGACCGGGGTGCGGATGCGCTCCGGGGAGGTGGTCGCGGTGCGGGCGCTGGTGTCGGGGCCGCGGTTCGCCGCGCGGGCGGACCTGCTGGCGCCGCTGGGGATCGAGCCGACGCCGTACCCGGGCGGCATCGGGGACTACGTCGAGGCGGACGACACCGGGCGCACCGCGGTGCCGGCGGTGTGGGTCGCGGGCAACGTGACCGACCCGGCCGCGCTGGTCCTGGGCGCCGCGGCGGCGGGTGCGCGGGCCGGGATCGCGATCATCGAGGACCTGCTGGCGGAGGACACGCGGCGCGCCGTCGAGGCCCGTCGTGGTGGGGCCGGGGGTTCGTGAGCCGCGACGGCGCCACGGAGTCGTGCGCTTCCCGACCGGCGGCGGGGCATGCGGGAGAACCGCAGCGGGACGGCGGGCAGCGGTCGGTTGCGGGCAGCGGGCAGCCCCTGGTTGTCGGCGGCGCGCGCGTGGCCGCCACGGCGGGTGTCACACCGGTCCGGGTCTGGGACGCGGTGCCCGTGGTGGGTGGCGGCCGGTGGCCGGGTTGGTCAGCAGGTGGTGGCCCGGTGGGTCTCCAGCAAGGACTTGAGGCCGGTCATCAGGCCGGGCCACCCGCCGCTGCCCTCCAGCCGCCCGCTGATCGCCAGGTGCATCAGGCTGCCCGGGTCGAAGTTGTCGTGCACGATCCGGAGCCGCGCGCCGGCGTCCCCGACCGGGTCGATGTCGAACGCGACCCGCGACCGCCGCTCCCGCGCGTGCCGGGCGAGTTCCGCGTCCGACCAGCCGAACAGCCGGGCGTGCACCGGCTGGAAGTGGTGCCACGTGTAGGCGAGCCTGCGGTGCGGCGCGGATTCCAGCACCACCTGGCCGATGTCCTCGAACTCGCCGTCCGGCTCGTACTGCCAGCGCACCGGCGAGCCGACCCGCCAGTCCGAGTCGAAGGCGATGCCGGTCCAGTAGGCGCGGGTGAACTCGGGTTCGGTGAGGCCCCGCCACACCTGCTCGGGCGTGGCGTCGAACCGGACGGTGTGGACGAACTCCGGGCCCTTCATCGGCTCTCCTCCCGATCCTGCGAGGTCTGGGCCGCCGCGCCGGCGACCCGCGCCCCCGGTCGGACGTCACGGCGGTGCGCCGTCATCGGCAGCGCGTTCACCGGCATGGTGATGGCGGGCTTGGGGCGCACCCGGTGCTCCGGCACCGGGGTCAACCGCCAGCGGGCGGCGATGGTGGCCAGGGAGATGACCAGTTCCACCCACGACAGCCGCTCGCCGATGCAGCCGTGGACGCCGGTGCCGAACGGCAGGAAAGCGCCGGGCGCCAACGGGTGCTCGCGGTAGGCGAGCCACCGGTCGGGGTCGAACCGGCCGGGGTCGGCGTGGATCCCGGGGTTGTGGTTGAGCGCGTGGGCGCTGTAGAGCACCACGGTCCCGGCCGGGACGCGGTAGCCGCCCAGTTCCGCGTCGGCCGTGGTGACGCGGCTCTGGAACAGGCCCTGCGTCCGGAGGCGCAGGGTCTCGGTGACCACGCGCCGGGTGTGGTCGAGGTGGACCACGTCCTCGTGGGTCGCGGTCCGGCCGGCCAGCACGCGGTCGACCTCGTCGTGCAGCCGGCGTTCGGCGTCCGGGTGCGCGCCGAGTTCGTGGAAGGCCCACGACAGCGTGTTGCTGATGGTGTTGCTGCCCGCGATCAGGAACGTCATGACCTCGTCGCGCACCTGCTCGTCGCTCATCGCGCGCCGCCCGTCCTCGTCGCGGGCGAGGACCATCGTGGACAGCAGGTCGCCGCGGTCCGCGCCGGCGGCCAGGTACTCGTCGATCACGGCCTCGACCGTGCGCCGCAGGAACGCCTCCGCCTCCCGGTAACGGCGGTTGGCGCGGGTCGGCAGCCTGGTGAGCAGGCCGGTGGTGTCGGTGATCCGCCGGAACAGCCCGCCGAGGACGACCGCGGCCGCGGCCATGAACCGCACCCGGTCCAGGACCACGTCGTCGGCGACCAGCACGCGGACGATGTTGGCCAGCGCGAGTTCGTCCATCTCCTCGTGCACGGCGATCCGTTGGCCGTCCCGCCACGAGGCCGCCTTGGCCTCGGCGTGCCGGCTCATGACGGCGGCGTAGTCGGCGAGCTGCCCGTGCTGGAACGCGGGCATGATGAGCCTGCGCTGCCGCCGGTGGAACTCGCCGTCGGAGATGCCCAGGCCGTTGCCGAACAGCAGCCGGAACCGCTCGGTGATCGGGCCGCCCCGGGCGAACACGTCGGGCCGGCGCATGACGTCGCACATCAGCCCCGGGTCGTTGACCACGTACATCGGCTTGCGGCCCAGGCGGATCACGGTGACCGGGTCGCCGGACTGCAGCTCCACCAGGAACGGACCGGGGCTCCGCTTCATCCGCAGCGCGTGGCCCAGGAGGGGCAGCGCGCCGGGAGCCGTCCCGGGTGGACGGAGCGCGGCCGTCATCGCCGCGGTCCTCGGCCGGCGACGAGAGGAGCGCCCGGTGGGGGAACCCTGCTGCTGCTCGACGACATCGGCGGACCTCGACTCGGTCGCTATGCATTCTTCAAGCACTCTAGGGACGCGGTCGTGCGACCCGCAAGCCCCGATCGCGTGAGTCGCGGGGGGGGGGGGGGCGCGGGCCGGCCCCCCCCCGGGGGGGGACAACCGGCCCGCGCGCGGGGTGCCGACCCGGACCGGGTGGGTGGGGCGGGTGAATTAGC
>NZ_JBHYXZ010000115.1:14430-28597 GCF_042752395.1 Actinosynnema sp. NPDC059335
TTTTTATATTTAAATACCGCAGCTCGGGGCGGGGGTGCCCCCCCCCCCACCCCCCTGCGGGGGGGGGCGCGCGGGGCGCGCCCCGGCCCCCCCCCCCCCCGCGGCGGCGGATACACGCGGCCGGCGAGCTGGTTGCCGACCGAGTCCGGGTCGGTGCTCCGGTAGAAGTCGCGGATCGCCGCGGCGTGCTCGTCGGTGGTGACGAAGCCGTCACCGTCGCCGTCGAGCTTCTGGAACATCTCCAGCGCCTCGACCTGGCCCACCCCGGACGCGCTCTGGAGGGTCATCCACTCGTTGAGCGACACCCGGCCGTCGCCGTCGGTGTCGCCGAGCTCGAACGTGGTCTGCGCCAACGGGATCGCGACGTCCTCGATGAAGCCGGGGTTGTCGTGCGCCGCCACCCACTCCTCCTTGGTGACCACCTTGTCGCCGGAGCCGTCCACGTGCCCTTCCAGCTCCTGCCAGAACTTGTTGGCCCTCCTGGTGACCTCGCGCCACTGCTCCGAGCCGGGTGTCGCGCCGAAGCTGACGCACCAGCCCTGGACCAGGCGGTCGATGTCGGACTGGTCGAGGACGCCGTCGCCGTTGGCGTCGTACCGGTCGAAGTGCTGCTCGAACTTGCGCTGCTGGAGTTCGGTGACCATGGGTTCGCTCCTGATCTCGACGAGAGGTCCGCCCGCGCGGCCCGACTCCGGCATACCGCGCGCACGGCGTCCAGTCATTGCCCTGATCAGGGGTAAGGGGCCCGCCCGCGACGTCACCCGGTGAGGCCGGTCCGAAGAGGACCGTCGTCATCAGAGGGTGAAGAGGGTCTTGATCGCGCGACCGTCGTCCATGGCCCGGTATAGCCCCTCGGCCGCCTGGTCGGGCGGGAGCGCGAGGTCGAAGACGGAGGGGTGACGGTGTCGGCGCGGGCACCCACGGCGACCCGCGGAGGCCATGGCACGGATCGGGTGAGCGGCCGCGACCGAGCCGACCGGCGGGCGCCGCGACCGAGGGGCCGGGCACCCGCCGGTGCCGGTCAGGCGGGAGCGCCGGTGACCTGGTCGCCGGTCTTGGTGATGCGGTAGGTCGTGCGCGCGCCGCTCCAGAAGTGGAACGTGAGGGTGACGACGCCGTCGGCGACCTCGGCGAAGAACTCCGGCTTCAGGATCAGCCTGCCCGTGGCGTAGTCGGGCTGGAAGTGCTGCCAGAACTCCTTGAACGGGGTCCAGTTCGCCGGTCCCGCCGGGCTGCCGTCGGCGTACACGGCCTCCATGGTGGCGAGCTGGTCGCCGCGGAACAGGGTGGGGACGGCGAACGACGCGGTGGTGCCGGTCGCCGCCGCCTGGGTCGGCGGGTCGGACGTGATGATGTCGATCGACCACGGCACGCCCTGCGAGAACCGCGCCTCGACGGTCGCGTTGACCCCGTGGGCCCGGTTCCCGACGAGCCTGGTCAGGGCGGCCGGGGTGAACGTCACCGTGGTGCCCGACAGCGTGTAGTCCGTGCCCTGGACCAGGTCCGCGCCGTTGTGCCGCAGGCCCCGGAACGCGGTGCCGTTGAGGTTGAGCGTCAGCGACTCGGCGGTGATCGCGCCGGTCCCCGGCACGTGCACCCGGTCGGACGACGCCGTGCCGGAGCGGGTGGTCCAGCTCGCCTTGATCAGGTCGTGCAGGCCCTGGTCGCGCCAGCGCAGCTCGACGCGGTTCAGGAACTGGCCCGCGTCCCAGAGCATCGTGGTGAGCCCGCGCGTGCGGGCGTGGTGGCCGACCGCCTCCAGGAACTTCAGGAACTCGCCCCGCTCGATGACGCCGGGCCGGGTGTGGTCGTAGTTGAGCAGCGCCCACTCGCCGATGATCACGGGGATGCCGCGGGCGACGAACGAGTCGCGCACCCGGTCGAACGTGCCGACGAGGTCCTGCTCGACCTCGGCGTTGAACCGGGTGAACCCGGCGATGTTCACGCTGAACGGCCAGAAGCCGTAGAAGTGGACGGTCGCCGCGATGTTGGGGTCGCGCAACCGGTCGTAGCCCGCCAGGAACGCGTCCAGGCGGCCCTGGTCGGCGTTCGTGTGGAGGGTGGGCAGCACGAGCAGCCGGGTGGCGTTGCCGCCGCCGGAGCCGCGCACGATCCGGTGGAACTCGGCGTTCAGCTCGTGCAGGGCCTGGTATTCCTGCTCGTCGCCGGTGGCGCCGGCGAACTGCGGCTCGTTGATGTTCTCGAACACGAGCCCGGCGGGGTGGTCCCGGAACGCGGTCGCGATCTGGGACCACAGCGCGGTGTACCTGGCCAGCACGTTCGCCCGGTCCGTCGGGTAGGTGTTGATCCACTGCCACGAGTCGTGGTGCAGGTTGATCATCACGTGGAAGCCCTCGGCCAGCGACCAGTCGACCACCTCGCGGACGCGGTCCAGCCAGGCCGGGTCGATGGCGTAGTCCGGCGCGGGGCCGTGGTGGTTGCTCCAGGTGATCGGGAGCCGGATGCTCTTGTAGCCCTGGGAGCGCACGTGGCGCAGCAGCGCCTGGGTCGTGCGCGGGTTGCCCCAGGAGGTCTCGTCGGGGATCGCGTCGAGGGTGTTGCCGAGGTTCCAGCCGGGCTGCATCGCGGCCACGGTCGCCATCGCGTCGCCCGGCTGCGGCTCCTCCCGGCCGGTGCAGGTGACGCCGTTGAGGGTGAACGCGGTCGGCGCGGGGTTGCCGCCCGACCACGACCCGTTGAAGCCGAACGAGACCGAGGCGTTGGTGGGGATGGACGCGTTGTAGCTCGCGTTGGTCGCGGTGACCTGCGCGCCGGAGGTGGTGACGGTCGCGTTCCACGCCTGCGTGACGCGTTGCCCGGCGGTGAACGCCCAGCCGACGCGCCAGCCGGTGACCGGGTCGCCGAGGTTCGTGACGGTCACGGCGGCGGTGAAGCCGCCGGTCCACTGCGCCTGCACCGCGTAGTCGACGCGACACCCCGCCGCCTGCCCGTGCACCGCCTGGGCGGCCGACCGCACTCCCGCGACCGACTGCGCGTTCGCGCCGGGCCCGGCATGGGCGGCCGGTGGCGCGCCGGTGGCCGCTTGGACGGCGGCGGTCGGGACCATCGCCGTCACCACCACCGCGGCCAGGGCGACGGCGAGCCGCCGGGGGATCTTCCGTGTGTCATGCGCGCTCAAGACTTCACTGTCCCTTGCTGTCGGTGGTACGTGGTCGCGGGTACTCGCCGAACAACCGGTCGCTCGCGCTTTGGAAAGTTTCTCGATTCGATTGAGATACTTTCCGATGCCGGGATGCTACTCAGCCCGCGAGCCGGGCGTCAATCGCCCTCACCGGTTCCTACCTGCGCGTTGTCGAACGGGATGGTCGAACGCGCGTCGAATCCCGGAACGCGATCTTCGGCCTGAGGGCGACCGTTGACGCCGTCTGCGACGCGTCGGTAGCGTGCCGATCGGCGGAAAATTGCGCTGATCGGCGCAGAAATATTTCTGCCGGCCCCAGGTTCCGGACGTGAAGACGGTGAGATGAGCAGCCCGATCATCCCGGGGTTCCACCCCGACCCGAGCATCTGCCGCGCGGGCGACGACTACTACCTCGCGTGCTCCAGCTTCGAGTACTTCCCCGGCGTGCCGATCTTCCACAGCCGCGACCTGGTCGACTGGGTGCAGATCGGCAACGCGCTGGACCGGCCGGAGCAGTTGCGCCTGCCCGAGGGCACGGTGTCCTCCGGCGGTATCTACGCCCCCACCCTGCGCCACCACGACGGCCGGTTCTGGCTCGTCGTCACCAACGTGCAGGGCGACGGCAACCTGCTGGTCCACGCCGAGGACCCGGCCGGCCCCTGGTCGGACCCGGTGCGGCTGCCCGGCGTCCACGGCATCGACCCCGACCTGGCGTGGGACGAGGACGGCAACTGCTGGTGCACCTACGCCGGGGTGGCGCAGGTCCGCATCGACCCGACCACCGGCGAGACGCTGGGCGAGCCCGTGCGGCTCTGGTCCGGCGCGCCGGGCGCCAAGGCCCCCGAGGCGCCGCACCTGCACAAGGTCGGCGACCACTGGTACCTGCTGATCGCCGAGGGCGGCACGGAACGCGGCCACGCCGTGTCGATCGCCCGCGCCCGCACGGTCAACGGCCCGTTCGAGCCGTGCCCCGCGAACCCGGTCCTGACCCACCGCGGCACCGACCACACCGTGCAGAACACCGGTCACGCCGACCTCGTGCAGGCGCCCGACGGCCGGTGGTGGATGGTGCTGCTGGGCGTGCGCCCGCGCGGCGGCACGCCGGGGTGGCACGTGCTGGGGCGGGAGACGTTCCTCGCGCCGGTGCGGTGGGACGACGGGTGGCCGGTGGTCGGCGACCTGGTGCCCGGCACCGCCGCGGCACCGGCCGAGCCCGTCCGGGACGACTTCGACAAGCCCGACCTGCACCCGCGCTGGATCTCGCTGCGCCACCGCTCCCCCGGGCACTGCACCACCGAGGCGCGGCCCGGCCGGCTCACCCTCCGCGCGGCCGGCGGTTCGCTGGACGACCTCGACGTGACCTTCGTCGGACGCCGCCAGCAGCACCTCTCGTGCCGCGCCCGCGCCGCGGTCGACCCGACCGAGGGCAGCGGCGGCCTGGTCGTGCGGCTGGACGAGCGGCACCACTACGCCATCGAGGTGGCCGACGGGCAGGTGAGCGCGTACGCGCGGATCGGGCCGTTGCGCTGCCTGGTCGGCGCCGCGCCGGCCGGCCCCGGCGAGGTCGTGCTGGAGGTCGGGATCACCGGGAACCGCGTAGTGGCCGACTCCCGGACGGGACCCGACGTGGTGAGCCTCGCGGTCGTCGGCGCGGACGGCACGCGGACCGAACTGGCGTCGCTGGACGGGCGGTACCTGTCCACCGAGGTGGCGGGCGGGTTCACCGGGCGGGTCATCGGCATGTACGCCACCCGCGGGACCGTCCACTTCGACTGGTTCGACTACGAGCCGGTCTGACCCGCGGCGCTCCGGTCGTCCGGCGGGGCGGTGCTCCGCCGGACCGTCAGGGTGGTCGCCAGTTCCAGCCCGACCTGCGGCGGCTCCTCGCCGCGGCCGAGGGCGAGGGCCAGCTCGGTGGCGGCGGCCGCCATCTCCACGAGCGGTTGGCGCACGGTGGTCAGCGGCGGGTCGACCAGCGCCGCCACGGGCAGGTCGTCGAAGCCGACCACGCTGAGGTCGTCCGGGATCCGCAGCCCGGCCTCGCGGGCGGCCTGGTACACCCCCAGCGCCTGGAGGTCGTTGCACGCGAACACGGCGGTCGGGCGGTCCGGGCGGCCGAGGAGGTCGGCGGCCGCCGCGTGGCCCGCCTCCTGGGTCAGCTCCGCGCGCACCACCAGCGCGGGGTCCACCGGGAGTCCCGCCGCGTCGAGGGCGGCGCGGTAGCCGTCGAACCGGGCGCGGCAGCACAGGACGTCGTCCGGGCCCGCGACCATGGCGACGCGGCGGTGGCCGAGCGAGGTCAGGTGGCGGGTGGCCGACCGGCCGCCGCTCCAGTTCGTCGCGCCGACGAACGGCACGTCGTCGGGCAGTTCCGAGGTCGGGTCGAACACCACGAACGGGATGCCCCTGGCGCGCAACCGGTCACGCTCCTCCGGGGAGAGCTGCGCGACCGTGACGACGCAGGCCGGCCGGCGGTCGAGCGCGTCGTCGATCCAGTACCGGATCGCGTTGCGCTGCGGGCCGAACTCCGACAGCACGACCCCGACCCGGTTCTTGCGCGCCGCCCGCTGCACCCCGCGGATGATCTCGACGCCCCACATGCCCTCCAGCTCGTCGAACACGAGGTCGAGCTGGTTGCTGCGGCTCGGCGCACTCGACTTCCGGTAGCCGTACTCGGTGATCAGCGCCTCGACCCGGGCCCGCGTGCCCGCCGACACCCCGGCCCGCCCGTTGATCACCTTGGACACCGTGGGCACGGACACGCCGGCCGTCTCGGCGATGTAGGAGATGGTGACGGGCCGCGAGGACCCGCCCGGCGCGTGCTCGTCCTCGGTCACCGGCCCAGTCTACGTTTCCGCACCCCGCGCCGAAAGTTTCCACGCTGCCGCGCGGTCGGCCGGCGGGCGGTCACATCTTGCGGGCCGGTCAGCTCGTGGGCAGCACGTACCTGACCGTGCTGCACACCGGCAACCTGCGCCGGGCCGGCGAGTCGGAGGAGCGCGTCACCGCCGTGGCGTCCTGGCGGGACGCGCCCCACTTCACCGCCGCCGAACGCGCGGCGCTCGCGCTCGTCGAGGCGGTCCTGACCCCGAACCCCCACGGCGAGCGCGTCCCGGACGAGCTGTACGCGTCGGCCTCCGCGCACTACGACGAGAAGGCGCTCGCCACGCTGGCCCTGGCGATCGGCCAGGTGTGCTTCTTCATCCCGCTCGCGCTCATCGGCAAGCCGCGTCCCGGCGTCTCGCCCGCCGAGCAGTGGCGGTGACACGTCGGGGGCGAAGGCCGCGCCGGGCGCCTCACGCGTCCGGCGCGGTCCGGCCGCCGCCGGCGGCGTGGTGCCCGTACGGCACGGCCTTCAGCAGCGTGACGGCGATGGTCTTGCCGCCGGGCGCGTGGTAGGTCCGCTGCTCGCCGGGACGTGCCCCGGACAGGGCCGCGCCCAACGGCGAGTCCGGCGAGTAGACCTCCAGGTCGCCGTGCTCGACGGCGCGCATGCCGAGCAGGAACGTCTCCGTGTCGTCGATGTCGTCGTACCGGACGGTGAGCACCATGCCGGGTTCGGCGACGCCGTCGTCGGGCGGGTCCTGGCCCACGACCGCGTTGTTGAGCAGTTCCTGGACCTCGCGGATGCGCTCCTCCCGCTGCCGGTTCGACATCGCGCCACGCTCCTCGGCGTCGCCGCTCTCGAAGGTCGGCGTCGCGCCGGCCGCCAACAGGCCGGCGAGTTCGGCCCGCAGCCGCTGGTGCGCTTCGACGCTCAGCCAGACGCGTCGGGTACCGGGGTGGGTGCTGGTCATGATGGCCCTCGTGTGGCTCGAAGAGGTGGATGTGGACAGGGGTTGCCGTCAGGGCGGCCGGGGAGGTGGGGGCCGCCCTGACGGCGGAGGGTGTCCGCGGCGCCGGGTTCTCGATCGCCTCCGGCCCCTCGGACGGGGTGGTGGTCGTGGCTCAGCGCGGCGACGTGTCGGCGGCCCGCCGGCCGAGGATGACCTCGACGTCGTGGGCGTAGCCGCTGGCGATGCGGGTGAGCACGTCCCGCTGCACGCGCAGGAACGCGTTCTCCGCGCGCAGCCAGGCCAGCTCGTCGCGTTCGTCGTCGGTGAGCGGGCCGCCGGAACTCGGGGTGTCCATGGGGTCTCCCAGCGGTGTTCGGTCAACGCAAGGGGTCGAAGGGCCGCAGCGCTTCCGGCTGCTTGCCGGTGGTGATCTGCTCCGCCAGCAGCCGACCGGTGACCGGGCCCTGGGCGAGCCCCCACATGCCGTGCCCGGCCGCGACGTAGACGTGCGGCGCGCGCACCGCGCCGATCAGGGCGCGGCCGTCCGGGGTGACCGGCCGCGGCCCGACCCACACGTCGCGGCGCTGCTCCCAGCGCACGCCGTCGAGCAGGGGCCGGGCGGAGGCGATGATCGCTTCGAGCCGGGCGCCCACGCCGGGCGCGTCGGGGTCGCGGAACTCCATCGTGCCCGCCACGCGCAGGCCGTCCTGGTACGGCGTGCACGCCACCCGCACGTCGGGCAGGTAGACCGGGCCGGGGACGGGGCGTTCCACGGGCACGGTGAACGAGTAGCCGCGGCCCGCGCGCACCGGCACGCGCACGCCCAACCGCTTCGCGAGCCCGGTCAGCCACGCGCCGGTGGCGATCACGGCGACGTCGGCGGCGACGGCCTTGCCCTTGCGCGGGTGGACGGTCACGCCCCGGGCGTGGGTGCGCAGGTCGACCACCTCGAACAGGCGGATCGTCGCGCCGCGCGCGACCACGGCACGCGCCAGGGCCTGCACGAACGCGCCGGGGTCGGTGTAGCGCTGCCCGTCGACGCGGACGCCGGCGGTGAGCGCGGGCGAGGCCAGGGGCACGTGCTCGCGGAGCCCGTCGGCGTCGAGTTCGACGTGGTCGACGCGCTGCCCGGCGTCGGCCATCCGGCTCAGCTCGCGCAGCAGCCCCTGCGCCCACGCCGGGCTCGTGAAGCCGGCCGTGATCGGCGCGTCCACCGTGGCGACGTCCACGCCGTTGGCCGTGAGCACGTCGAACGCCTCGAAGCTCTCCTCGTTGAGCGGCAGGTTGGCCCGGACCGCGCGGGTCCACGACGACCAGCGGCAGTGCGCCGCGAACCTCAGCAGGAACGACCACAGGCCGGGGTCGACCCTGGGCGGGATGTGCAGGGGCGCGGTCGGGCTGAGCAGTGACCGCAGGCCGTAGCGCAGCACCGACGGCTCGTTGAGCGGGATCGCCAGGCCGGGCGCGATCCACCCGGCGTTGCCCCACGACGCTCCCGCCGCGATCGACGTCCGGTCGACCACGGTCACCTCGACGCCGCGCTCCTGCAGGAACCACGCCGTAGACAGGCCCACGATGCCCGCGCCGACCACGACCGCCGTCCGCGGCCCGCCGTCGATGCGTTCGACGTCGACCATGACCACCTCCACCCAGTGCTGCTGTCGAAGCCAGCATCGCCGGAAAGGCACGCCACCCTGTTGTCCGCCGTCGACAATCCGGCGGGGTGGCTTTGTCGGAACCCGACAGCGAGTGGTGGTCAGCCGCTCTCGGCCGCGGCCAGGTCGATGATCATGGCGAGCCGCTTGCGCGGGTCGTCCAGGTCGAGCGCGGTCACCTCGGCCATCTTGCGCAGCCGGTAGCGGATGGTGTTCGGGTGCACGCCGAGCCGGTCGCCCGCCGCGCCCAGGTCGCCCTGCGCCTCCAGCCACGCCCGCAGGGTGGCCACGTAGTGCGTGGCGTGCTGCTCGTCGTGGCGGCGCAACTCGGTCACCGGTCCCCGGGCCGGGGTGCGGCCCGCGCGGGCCGCCGCCCGCAACCGCTGGAGCAGGATGTCGTCCCACGACTCGTCGTACGCCGGGGGCAGCGAGTCCGGTGGGCGCGCCTCGTGCAGCGCGAGGCACTCGTCGGCCTCCTGCCGGCCCGCCGGCAGGTCGGTCGCGGTGGCCGTGCCGCCGATGCCGGCGGTCACCGTGACCTCGGCGGGCAGCGCGGCGCGCAGCATGGCCACCCACTCGCGGGCGGTCGAGGTCCGCTCGCCGGGCAGGATCGTGTAGAGCGTGTTGCCCGACAGGGTGCTGCGGCCGGGCCGGGACCAGCCGAACCCGGTGGTGGCCCGTTCGAACGCCAGCAGCAGCGCGGCGTGCCGCTCGGCGGCGATCCGGGCGCGCACGGCGATGACCCGCAGCGGTCCCTGCGGCAGGCCGAGCCTGCTCAGCACCGTGGCGGCGTCCGCCGTGCCCTCCAGCAGGCGCAGGGCCAGGTCGGACTCGACCTGCCGCTCCAGGTCCGCGCTGGCCCGCCAGCGGAGGAGGTGCAGCGCCACCGTGCGGGCCCCGTCCGCCAGCGCGGCGCACCGCGCCCCGGTCAACGGGCTGCCGCACGTCACCCACACCGACCCCAGCAGCTCCCGGCCCGCGCGCACCGCCACCGCCATGCGCCCGGTCAGCCCGTGCTCCGGGTCCTGCTCGACGAACACCGGCGAATCGTGCGCCGCCAGGTGCGCGAACACCCCGCGTGCCTCGAACAGCGCCCGCAGCTCGTCCGGCGCCTGCCGGCCCAGGATGGTCTCCAGCCTCGCCCGGTCGGCCCCCTGCTGGGACCGGGAGTACGCCAGCACGCGCGAGGACCGGTCCTCGATGGTGACCGCGCCGCCCACCGCGACGGCCAGGCTGTCGGCGAGCGCGAACAGGTCGGTGGGGCCGCGACCGGACTCGGTCTCGCGCCCCTCCAGCACGAGCCCGTAGACCACGCCGGCCAACTGGCTCCACGAGACGGCGGGCTCGACCACCATCACCGCGACGCCCTCGACCTCGCCCAGCCGGGCGGCCTCGCGCTCGACGTCGGCGTCGCCGTGCACCAGCACCACGCCGGCCCGCGCCGCCACCGCCCACTCCACGGCGCGCGCCACGGAGCCCGCGCCCACGGCCAGGAACACGTCGCCGTCGACCGCGCGGGCGTCGGTGGACTCGCGCATCACCACGCTGCGCAGCTCGGTCGAGCGCGGCACCGGGCAGCACGCCAGCCGCACCCCGTAGCCACCCAGCACGTTCACCAGGCGGTCCAACCTGATCATGACCCATCCCCTGTCCGACGCCGACCACCCACCGTAACCGGCGGGTGGGACGGCCACACCGGCGCAGGCCCCGGCGGAACCGGGGGCACGTCGAACCCCCTCGCCGGCGCCACCCGCGCGGCCCCCGCCGGACGGGCCGGTCCCGCACCACGGCCCCCGCCGGCGTGCGGGGCGCGGTCTCCTCGGGTCGGGCGGAACAGCCCCGCCGGCACACGCCCCCGGTTACCGCGCCGAGCGCGCCCGCACGTGCGCCCGTTCCCCCTGCGGCCCGAACAGGACCAGCGTCTCGACGGCCCGGCCGTCGGCGGAGCCCAGCCAGTGCGGCAGCGCGGTGTCGAACTCGGCCGCCTCGCCGGCCGACAGCACCAGGTCCCGGTCGCCGACCACCAGCCGGAGCCGTCCGTCGAGGACGTACACCCACTCGTAGCCGTCGTGCGCCTGCGGTGTCGGCTCGGCCGGTTCCGGGCGGCTCGGGATGAGCATCTTGAACGCCTGCACGCCGCCCGCGCGGCGGGTGAGCGGGATGAACGTCATCCCGTGGCGGTGGATCGGCCGCAGGTGGATCCGCGGGTCGCCGGTGCGCGGCGCGCCGACCAGGTCGTCCAGCGGCACGCCGTACACCCGCGCCAGCGGCAGCAGGAGTTCCAGCGTGGGCCGCCGCCCGCCGCTCTCCAGCCGGGACAGGGTGCTCTCCGACGTGCCGGTCGCGGCCGACAGCTCGGCCAGGGTCAGCCCGCGCTGCCTGCGCAGGGCGCGCAACCGGGAGCCGACCGCGTCGAGCACCTGCTCCGCCTCGTCCGCCATGACGCCCGATCCTGCCACGTCGGGGCGTTCCCGCGCGGGTCCGGGCGGGAGGCGGCCCGCCCGGACGAGTCCACAGTGGATCCGTCGTCGGCGGAGGCGCGGTTCGGGATGCGCTGATCGAGCGGTGCCGATCGTCCGACCGGGTGGTGCTCCGTGACGCGGCGGCGGGCGCGAGGATGCTGGAGCCATGCCGAGGGTTGCGGTGCGGGCGTTGGCGGCGGTGGTCCTGGGTGTGGCGCTCGTCCCGGCGGCGGGGGCCACGCCGGGCACCGGGGTCGGCGCCGTCACGGTGTTCCGGCAGGTCGTCGGCGATCGCGAGTACGTGGTCCGGGAGATCACCATCGCGCCCGGCGGGGCGACGGGGTGGCACTACCACCCCGGCCCGGTGTTCGGCGTGGTGGAGGCGGGCACGTTGACGCACTACCGCGGCGACTGCTCGGTGGACGGCGTGTACCGCCCGGGCCGGGCGATCTCCGAGGCGAGCGGGCCGGGGTACGTCCACATCGGACGCAACCTGGGGTCGGAGCCGCTGGTCCTGCGGGCGCTGTACGTGAACCCGGTGGGCAGCGCGTTGGCGGTGGACGCGCCGAACCCCGGATGCCCGTTCGAGTAACCGGTGCGGGGTGCTTGGATCGACGGGTGAGCCTCGACGAGCTGCGCGACCTGATCACCCGCCACGCCCGGCCGGACCTGACCACGGCGATCGGGGACGTGCTGGTCTCCAAGGTCGACCGGGCCGAGCCGCCGTCGCCCGCGATGACGGGCACGGTGCTCGCCGTCGTCGCGCAGGGCCGCAAGCGGGTCGCGCTGGGCGACCGCGTGCACGAGTACGGCGCGGGGCAGTACCTGGTCGCCTCCGTCGACATGCCGATCACCGGTCACTACACCGACATCGACCCCGATCGGCCGGCGTTGGGCTTCGGCCTGGTCCTGCGGCCGGCGGTGATCGCCGAACTGCTGCTGCACGCGGAGCCGGACGACCTGCCGCGCGTCGACGGCACGCCGCCCGGCCTGGCCGTCGGCGACGCGTCCGACGAGCTGCTCGACGCGGTGGTCCGGCTGCTGCGCCTGCTCGACCGGCCGCGCGACCGGGCGGTGCTCGCGCCGCTGGTCAAGCGCGAGGTCCTCTGGCGGGTCGTCACCGGCGCGCACGGCGCGGCGGTGCGCCAGCTCGGCCTCGCCGACAGCGGCCTCACCCACATCGCCCGCGCGGTGCGCTGGATCCGCGACCACTACGCGCGGTCGTTCCGGGTGGAGGACGTCGCCCGGCTGGCCGGCATGAGCGTGTCCGCGTTCCACCGCAACTTCCAGGCCGTCACCGCGATGAGCCCGATCCAGTTCCAGAAGCAGATCCGGCTCCAGCAGGCCCGGCTGCTGCTCGCCGCCCACCCCCACGACATCACCGGCGTCGGCCACCGCGTCGGGTACGACAGCCCGTCGCAGTTCAGCCGCGAGTACCGGCGGCAGTTCGGCGAGCCGCCCAGCCGGGACGCGACGAGGCTGCGCGCCTCCGCGCCGGCGCTGCCCTGATGCCGAAAACCATTTCCCCCGCCGTGTTCAACATATAGCACACAGGGGGTCTTGCGGCAAGGCCCCGGTGCCGCCGCACAATTCCCGCACCACGTGGGTCCGAATGCGCCGGAAAACACGACGAGGAATTGGGCGGCACATGTTCGACGTGATCGTTGCCGGGGCGGGTCCGACCGGGTTGATGCTGGCCTGCGAACTGCGGCTGCACGGCGTGCGCGTGCTCGTGGTGGACCGGGACCCGGAGCCGACGAAGGTCGTCCGGGCCCTCGGCCTGCACGTCCGCAGCATCGAGCTGATGGACCAGCGCGGGATGCTGGAGCGTTTCCTGGAACAGGGCCGGAAACACCCGGTCGGCGGATTCTTCGCGGGTATCGAGAAGCCCTCGCCGACCCTGGACACGGCGCACGGGTACGTGCTCGGCATCCCGCAGCCCAGGATCGACCGCCTGCTGGCCGACCGTGCCGCGGAACTGGGCGTCGGGACCCGGCGCGGGTGGGAGCTGGTCGGGCTGGACCAGGACGACGAGGGCGTGACGGTCGAGTCGGCCGACGGCGGGCGGCTGCGGGCCCGGTTCCTGGTCGGTTGCGACGGCGGCCGCAGCACGGTGCGCAAGCTGCTCGGCGTCGGCTTCCCCGGCGAGGCCGCCCGGGTGGAGACGCTGCTGGGCGAGATGGAGGTGGCCGCGCCCGCGGCGGAGGTCGCCGCCGTGGTCGCCAGGGTCCGCGAGACCGAGAAGCGGTTCGGCCTCGGGCCGTTGGAGGACGGCGCGTACCGCGTCGTCGTGCCCGCCGAAGGGGTGGCCGAGGACCGCGCCGTGCCGCCGACCTTCGAGGAGTTCCGGCGGCGGCTGCGGGCGGTCGCCGGCACCGACTTCGGCGTGCGCTCGCCGCGCTGGCTGTCCCGGTTCACCGACGCCACCAGGCTGGCCGAGCGCTACCGGCTCGGCCGGGTGCTGCTCGCGGGCGACGCCGCGCACGTCCACCCGCCGACCGGCGGCCAAGGGCTCAACCTGGGCGTGCAGGACGCGGTGAACCTGGGCTGGAAGCTCGCCGCCGAGGTCGCCGGCTGGGCTCCGGAGGGGCTGCTGGACACCTACGAGGCCGAGCGCCGGCCGGTGGCGGCGGACGTCCTGGACAACACCCGCGCGCAGATGGAGCTGCTGTCCACCGAGCCGGGCGCGCGGGCGGTGCGGCGGCTGGTGTCGGAGCTGATGGACTTCGAGGTGGTGCGCCGCCACCTGATCGAGAAGGTCACCGCGATCGGGGTGCGCTACGACTTCGGGTCGGGCTCGGGTTCGGGCGAGGGGCACGAGCTGGTCGGCAGGCGGATGCGCGACGTGGCGCTGAAGCGGGGCCGCCTCTACGGGCTGATGCACGGGGGCCGGGGGCTGTTGCTCGACCAGACCGGCAGCCTGTCCGTGGCGGGGTGGGCGGACCGGGTCGACCACGTCGTGGACGTCAGCGAGGAGCTGCACGTGCCGGCCTTGCTGCTGCGGCCGGACGGCCACGTGGCGTGGGTGGGCGACGAACAGGCGGACCTGGCCGGCCACCTGGCCCGGTGGTTCGGCGCGCCCTCGGAGGCTGTGGTGTGACCGGGCGGCGCGGTGCGGGCCGGGGCCCGCAC